>DASTON010000230.1:0-6318 GCA_035762525.1 Planctomycetota bacterium
GAGATGCTTTTTATGAAAGGAGCGAGAAGACTATCAAGGACAGCAAAGATAACTTGGATTTCCCGGTAGGGGGTTACCGACGGATCGAGTTTTATGGAAGCGATGTGACCGAGGCGGAGCTCGCCGAGTTCAAGAAGGAGCTGGCCGCCGCGAAAACCGCATGGCCGAAGGTTAAGGCCGATCTGGAAGCCGCGAAAGCGAAAAAGTGACCCGCCGAACCTGTCATTCGTGACCTCGGCCTCTTCGCCTTCGGACCTCGGCCTTCGGACCTGGGACTTAGGACTCCTGGTTTACTTGGTCTTGATGATGTGATTCACGTCTTTCGCCATGTCCAGCATCGTGTTCCGCAACACCGGGTCCGGGATCTCGATCACCATGTCCGCGCACTGCTTCTTGAACCAGCTCGTGTACACGCCCGACTCGACGATCCGGTAGACCTCGTAGACCGCGCGGCCCTTGAAGTCGTCGAGGACGCGGCGGATGACGAGCCCGTTCATGTCGCCCCAGAGCACTTCGGGCAGCGTCGTGTTCACCTTCAACGCCGCCAGCTTCGGCGCCAGCGTGTCCTTGGGATCGGGCTGGGTCGGAACCTCGTCGTCCGCGTACTTCACGACGAATTCCCGCTTCACGAGCGAGTACCGGCATTCGTCCTTCGCGACGGCGTCGACCTTCGGCCCGGGCCGCTCCACGCCGTCGGCGGCCGCGACCTCCTTCAGGACCTCCACCGCGCGCTTCTTGAACTCCTCGTTCTTCCGCTTCTCGAAGATCTCCCCCAGCTTCCGCTTGTACAGGCCGTTCGCGCCGACGTAGACGTCGAGGAAGAGCTCGTCCGTCTTGTGCGCCCGGATCTTCCGGATGATCTTGGAGTCCGAGACGCGGTTCATGACCCACTGCTGTTCGTCCTTGAGCATCGCCGGGTCGAACGTCTTGAACTTCTTCTCGAGGATCGCGCGCGACGTGTACGCCTGGAGGAGCGCCGCGATCGCGTCGTTGCGGTCCATCTTCTCGTCGATCAGGCTGTCGATGTAGCGCTGGTACTCGACGATCTCCAGGGTCAGGGGACGGCCCGCGATGATCGCGACCGGCGGATTCTTGTCCACCACCGCGGGAACCGCCGGCCCCTTCGGCGCGGGCGGCGGAGGCGGCGTGGCGGGTTTCGGCGCCACCGCGTCGGGGAACCACTCCTTCACGAGCGCCACCGACGTGTCGCCCACCCAAGCGCTGTGCGCGATGCCGAGGTAGATGTTGAGCCCGATGAGCCCGGCGAGGCACGCTCCGACCGACACCTTGAGCGACATGGGCCGCTGGTAGGCCTTGAGCGACACCAGGCTGATCCGGAACGTCGGCAGCGTCTGCGCGAGGATGCCCGCCCAGAACCAATGCTCGCTGCGCTTGAGGCCGGCGTAGATCGCCAGGCCCAGCGCGCCCAGCGCGAAGAAGATCTCGACCACGCCGGGGATGCCGACGAACTGGAAATCCTTGCGCAACAGGACCGGGCCCGCGATGCAGATGGCCAGCACGCTCGCGATGCACAACAGGAGCGCCGGCTGTCCGCGGTCGAGCGCGAACCAGAGGCCCGAGATCAGGGCGGCCGCGCCGGTGACGGCCGTGTAGACGATTGCTTTTCCCATTGGGGATCATGATACCGCATAAAAGAAGTCGTGAGTCATGAGTCTTGAGTCGGGAGTCGAAGACGGCGGAGAGGATCAGAGAAGCCCGATCCAGGCCGGGAACACGGCATCGGGAGTGAACGATTTTCGCAGGCGGAGGCGCCCCGCCTCGCCCATCCGGCGGCGCAGCTTCAGATCCGCGGCCAGCTCGCCGACGCGCCGCCTCCACTCGTCGGCCGACGTCACGAGGAAGCCGCCGTCGCCCACGAGATCGCGATGGGCGCCGACGTCGTCCGCGACGACCGGGACGCCGGCCGCGAAGTATTGGAGGATCCGCGTCCCGCATTTGCCCCGCGTCCACTCGTCGTCCGGCATCGGCGCCAGCCCGAGGTCCATCCCGGCCACCGCCTCGGCCTCGCCCTCCTCCGTCCACCGCACCTTCTCCACTCCCTCCGGAAAGCGATTGCACACGACGCGAACGCGGACGGGCAGCCCCTGGAGTTCCGGCAGGAGCGCTTCGAGGTACTTGAGATTGCCGCCCGCGCCGATCCACCCGGCGACGACGCCGTCGTGCGGGGTCCGCGGCGCGGACTCGTACGGCGCGGGATCGATCACGGTCGGGATGACCGTGACGCGCTTCGCCCCCCGTTCGCGCGCCCGGGCCGCGAGATGCGAATTTCCGGCGACGACGTCATCGGCCGCGCGGACGACCGCCTCGAACCGCTTTTCGCGCGTCGCCGACGGCGCGGCGCCCTCGCGCTTGAGATAGACCGCGTCGTCGAAATCGTAGATGAACTTCCGCGCCCGCTTCCGGATCGACGTCGTGATCCACGCCGGCGGCAGCCGTTTCTGGAGCACGACCGCGTCGGCGTCTCGGACGGCGCGGAAGAGCCTCGGGAGCGCCAGCAGCCCGCCCTCGTACTCGCGCACGCGGACGTCGCGCCCGTCGCGCCGGAGCCGCTCCACGAACGGATGGACCCGGTACCGCGTGCTTGGGGTGTCAGCCCTGTGGGTTAGATAGAGGATGCGCAAGGTTCAGCTCTAAGCTCTAAGCTCTAAGCTTTAAGCCAGAAGGAGCCCGTACGGGCTCGGGCTTAAAGCTTAGAGCTTAGAGCTTAAAGCTAGTCTTGGAAGATGGGCAGGATTCTGAAGGGAATCTGGAGGATCAAGGTCGCGCAGGGAGTGCCGAACGCGCCCTCGTAACCGTCGGCCGTCCACGCGCCGTTCTTCTGCTGCGTGGCGAGGAGCTGTTTGCGGATCTGCGCGTATCCCTCGATCCAGTACTTCGGCTCCTTGCGCTTCATGAAGAAGCACGCCTGGCCCGCGTAGAACGTCGCGTAGCTGTCGAAGTGGGCGTTCCGCCCCGGGCCCTTCCCCATGATGAAATCGAACAGCTTCTTCATGCACTTCTGGCCCATGGGGTCGTCGTAGAGGCCGTAGTACGCGTAGACGCACGCGCCGGCCGCCGTCAGCGGATAGGTCGCGTGCGACCCCTGCCCCAGCATGTACATGATCGAGCCGTCGGCGTTCGTCGATTTCTTGATGTACGAGACGCCGCGGTCGACGACCTTCTGGCTGATGCTGACGCCGATGTTGCGCGCGGCGCGCAGGGCCTGCACCTGGGTGACGGTGACCGACCCCTCGTGCCCGTTCGGCTGCGGATCGTAGGTCCATCCGCCCTGGTTGTGCTGCGACTTTTCCGTTACGGCGACGGCGCGCACGATGGCCTCCCGCACGCTGTCGTCGCCGAGCGTGTCCGACATGTCCCCGCACATGCCGTACAGTTCCGCCAGGAAGAGGAGCGCGTATCCGTGGCCGTGCATTCCCGAGCCGCCCGCGAGGCGCGCCGAGCCCTCGTTGATGTACCCGGTGCGGCCGCGCGCGCACTCGAGGACGAATTTCAGCGCGTTCGCCACGTTGGCCGCGTACGGGCCGCGGGTCGGCGTGCTGCCCCCGGCCATCCACGCCAGTCCCGCCAGCGCGGTGAACGCGAGGGGCGCCTGGTAGCCGACGTTTCCGCGCTGCTTGTTCTGGATCTTGGCGATGAAGTCCAGGCCGCGTTTCACGGCGCCGACCTGCTCGGGAAGGACTTCGACGAAGGGCGCGGACGAGGGTTCCTGCAGGAGCGCGGCGCGGAGAGGTGCGGGGGCGGCGAACGCGCCGGTCATCGCGGCGCCCTTGAGGAACGTCCGTCGGTCGATCACTCCCTAAACCCCCGTCGCCCGAAACTCTATCACAATAGACGGGTTCACCCCCGGATAGTTGACAGAAAACTAAGCAGGGCCCAACAAGAACTTGTCCAACGCAGTATCTTCTTGGCCCTGCTTATCCCGAGCGAGCCGGGGTTCGACTTCGCTCACCACGGCCCTGAGCCTGCCGAAGGGCCGAAGGCGAGTCGAGGGATATCCTTCGACGCCCTACTTGCTCCCCTGCGCCTCCCACCACGCCCGCATCGCGGCGCACTGCTCGTCCAGCGTGCCTTCGCGCGTCCGGCCCGCGATCGCGGCGATCGCGCCCGCCGCCGCGTCGCGCGTCTGGCGGGGTTCGACTCCCGACGCGCGGCACTCGTAATGATCCAGGAGCGAGGCTTCGGCCGCCGGAGGAACCACCCGCGTGAAGAGGACCGCGTCGTCCAGGAGGACCGCCAGCCGGGCAAGGGCGCGGCGGCACTTGAGGATCCCGAGCGAGGTCGCGGCGTCGTAGCGCACCTCCTCGGCCGCGTCGTCGAGGAGCCCGATCAGGAGATCCTCCGCCTCGGGCCCGCCGATCTCGCCCGCGGCCCTCGCGTAGGCCGCCCGATCGCGCGCCTCCGGCGACTTGGCGTCCGCGAGCATCTTCCGGAAGAGCCAGATCCCCTCGCGGGTCCGCAGGCGCCCCAGCATCCCGATCGCCCCGTTGAGCGATCGATGACGCACGAGCCGCATGAGGAGCGGAATCGAATCGCGATCGCCGGCGGCGGCGAGGACGTAGGCGGCGGCGCTGTTGTCCTTCGCCCGATGGGACTTCAACAGGGAGACGAATTCGGGATCGCGCGGCTCGGGGTAGAGGAGGATCGCCTCCGCCAGGCCGTCGAGCGCGAGGAGCCGGATTTCCCGCGCGAGCAGTTTTCTCGCTTCGTCCCATCCCCGGATGCTTCTCAGGACCAGGGTCGCGTAATTCACGTGGTCGCTCATGAGGGTGCGAAAGAGCCGGACGTCCTCGACCTGGCGAAGGCGCGCCAGATGTTCGATGCCCCACGTGTTTCCCCGTTCGATCTGCGCGCGCAGCGGCGGCGCCGCCGCCAGGTCGCCCTTCGACGCCAGCCAGGGGATGGCCTGCGTGTAGAGATTGGGGTGCTCCGCGAAGGGCCGGACATCGGGCAGGTACTCCGGGTTGTCGGCGGCGATGACGATTTGCAAGGCCACCAGCTGGACGTTCGCGTCGGCGTCCTTCAGGTGGCCGCGGATGAGCGGGACCACGGCGCCTCCGCGGGGCATGAGCGCCTGGAGGGCCATCCGTCGCACGCCCGCGTCCGGCGAGGCCAGCCGCTCCATCACGCGTTCCGGATCGGTGAGCAGCCGCGCGGCGATCCGGTGCTTTCGCACCTGGTCCGCCCGCCTCCCGGCCTCGGCCGTCATGTCGCGCGCGATCGCCTCGAGCCGGCGGTCGATCTCAAGACTCTCGGGCGAGAGTTTACGCAGCGCTTCGGAGGCGCGGTCGCGGCGCTCGATCTCATCGTGGTCGAGATCCTTGAGCAGCCGGTCCAGTTCGCCGTCCTGTATGAATACGAACAGAAGCGCAGCGAGTAGTTTCATGGCGACCTCCTTCCGCTTGAACGAAGCTGAAGGCGATCGGTTGAGGGCGTATATAATTCCGCCATGGAATTGTCGCGGCGGGAGTTCATCGTCGGGACGGCTGCGGCCGCGGGCGCAATGTGCACGGGGTGCGTGGTGCTCAATCCGGCCCCGACGTACGACGCGGCGCCGGACGGGACGATCCTGCTCCCCGCGACGCTGACGACGCCGGGGGCGCAGATCAAGGTCCGGCTCCCGGGGGTCGACGAGCCGGTCCTCGTGTGGCGGACCGCGAGCGACTATCGCGCCGCCTCCGTGGTGTGCACGCACCGCGGCCGCGAGGTGTCGCTGAACTCCACGGAGTGGACGCTCGACTGCCCCTGCCACGGTTCGCGCTTCAAGCAGGACGGCGCGATCCTGAACGGCCCGGCGAAACGGCCGCTCAAGCACTACCGGTGCGAAGTCGAGGGCGACCGTCTGCGGATCCACGCGTCATAGGGCGGCTCCATGATCGTCTCGTGTCCTGAATGCAACGGTAAGGTGAGCAGCACCGTCCCGAACTGCCCCCATTGCGGCTTCAAGATGACGCCGCCCGATCCGAACAGCGTCGAAGCGCTCGACGCGCCTGTCGAGCGGGTTCCCTGTCCCTATTGCGCCGAGCCGATCCTCCTGGCCGCGACCATCTGCCCGAAATGCCGCGGTCCGGTGGTCCAGGGCAAGGCGGTGCATCCCGCCCATCGCCCGGGGAAACGGGTGGCGCCGGTCATCGTGAAGAGCTTCATGTCGTACGCCGTCATCTGCATGCTGCTCTACCTGCTCTGCTGGCCGCTGAGCCTGATCCTGAACCTGATGTGGTACTCCGAGGCCAACGCGCTTCAGAAGGAGACCGGACAGGAGCCCGAAGGCAAGGGATGCCTCTTCGTGATGCTCTTTGT
>DASTON010000231.1:0-6931 GCA_035762525.1 Planctomycetota bacterium
CGGAATCACTTTCACGAGAGGGTTATAGAACCCGCAGTCGGTGGCGCACGACCCGAGGGCCAGCGTCGTCAGGATCGCGATCAGACTCTTCATTCGGCTCTGGCTTATTGCTTAAAGCTTAGAGCTTAAAGCTCATTCTTCTTCATTCCGCTTCACCAGCCTCTTGTGCAGCTTCTTTAGCGCGATCTTTTCAATCTGGCGCACGCGCTCGCGCGTGATCTTCAGTTTCTTCCCGATGTCGCCGAGCGTGTACGCCTGGCCGTCGAAGAGTCCGTAGCGATACCGGAGCACCGACGCCTCGCGGTCGTTGATCGACTTCAGCAGGCTGTCGATGCGCTCCGTGTCCATCGCCGAGAACAGGTTGCGGTCCATCGAGGCGGCTTCCTTGAGGTCGGCCACCTCCGTCGTGGGCCACATCACGTCGAGGCTCACGGGCCGGCCCAGGTTGTCCGACGCGTTCATCGCGCGCTTCAGGATCTCGATGCCGTCGCCGCCGAGGTCCATCGCCTCCGCGACCTCCGTGATGTCCGGCTTGCGGCCGAGCTTCTGCGAGAGCTCGCGGTTGACGCCCTTCCACTTCGCGATGACCTCGACCATGTACGACGGGATGCGGACCGTCTTCGACGTGTTCACGAGCGCGCGGCGGATCGCCTGGCGGATCCACCACGTGGCGTACGTGCTGAACCGGCACTTGCGGGCGGGGTCGAACCGCGACACGGCCTTGAGCAGGCCGAGGTTGCCCTCTTCGATGAGGTCGAGGAACGCCAGCCCCTTGTTCGTGTAGTTTTTCGCGACGCTGACGACGAGCCGCAGGTTCGCCTTGATGAACTGCTCGCGCGCTTTCTGGGCGTCGGTGCGGTCGGTCTCGCGCTTCGCGGCGAGCTTTTTCATCCGCTTCGCCAGCTCGCGCTCCTGCTCCGCGGTGAGCAGCTTGACGTCCTGGATTTCCTTGAGGTACTGCTCGACTCCTTGTTCCTGCCTGAGGATCGTCATGGGTGAGGGGATGATTTTAACCGTGAGGGAGGACGGAACAAGGGCTAAACGCCGCGGTATACCTGATCCAAATGCGCGGCGGCGAGGTCGATGTCGAGCCGCTCCAGCGCGACGGCGCGCGCGCGCTCCGCGACGGCGCGGGCGGCCGCGGGATTCTGGAACACCCACTGGAGGCGTTCCTCGAGGCGCCCCGGCGGGACGAGCCACCCCGTGACGCCGTCCTCCACGATCTCGCGCGTGCCGCCGACGTCGGTCGCGATCACCGGAACGCCGCACATCATCGCCTCCACCACCGCGACGGGACTGCCCTCGCCGAGGCGCGACGGAAACGCGGCGACCGCGGCGCCGCGCATCTCGCCCGCCACGTCGTCGGTCCACCCCTTGAAATCGACGCGATCCCTCAGCGACAGCGAGTGGACGATGGTCTTGAGCCGGTCCGCGTCGGGCCCGTCGCCCAGGACCTTCAGTCGCGCGCCGTCGAGGCGCGGGAGGAGCTGGATGAGCTCGTCGATCCCCTTTCCGCGGACGAGCCGCGCCGCCGTCACGATCAGTCGAGAGCCGGTTGATTTGACCGCCGCGGAGACCGCGGCGCCGTAGCGGACCACTTCGCCCGGCCGTCCGGAGTGGCGCGCCACCGCCTGCGAGACGAATTCGAGCGAGTCGCCGAACGGCGCCGTGATCCGGTCCAGTGCGCGGTGCCACGGCGGCCCTTCGAGCGTGTGGAGCGTGGAGCGGATGTGGGGGACGCCCGCGAGGCGGCCGCAGATCCGGCCCAGGACGTTGGCGTGAAAGAGATGCGTGTGCAGGACGTGCGGCCGGAACTTGCGGAGCGCGCAGACGAGCCGCGGGATCGCGCGGAGATCCCACGCCCCCCGCATCCCGATCGGTCCCTCTTTGAGCGTGAGGATCTCGACCTCAACCCCGCGCGCCTTCAACCGGGGCGCGATCCAGGTGAGCAGTTTCTGAGCGCCGCCGTGACCCAAGTCCACGATGAGGAACACGACCCGGAGACGTTCCTCGGGCATCAATCGCAGCCCTCGGCGGCGATCCCCGCGCTGTTGAGGATCCGGATGCATTCGCGGACCATCGTATCCACCGCTTCTTCATTGTCGACCGCGTCACCGGTGTGGATCCAAAGGTAGAAAGGGGCGTCGTGATCCTCGCGGACGCTGCTCACGCCGCTGTTCCGCATGAGTTCGAAGTGGAAACGCTGTCCTTCGAAGTAGTAGTAAAGGCCGCCCCGATTCGCGCCATCGCGCCGTTGGTCACGGATGTATGCCGATGCGTTCTGATCGGGCAGGTCCAGGAGCTTGCGAAATCGAGCCGCGAATTCATCCAGGGATTCCTGAGTGTCGATCAGGACATGCCGCAGCATCCGGGCTCAGTCCTACGTCAGGAAGTCGATGAGTCGCGCGACTTCCGATCGCAGTTTCGGCCGCTCGACGATCAAGTCGATGAAGCCGTGTTCGAGGAGGAACTCGGACGTCTGGAAACCCTTGGGCAGCTCCTGGCGGATCGTCTGCTCGATGACGCGCGGGCCGGTGAAGCCGATGAGCGCGCGCGGCTCGGCGATCGTCACGTCGCCCAGCGCCGCGAAGCTCGCCATCACGCCCGCCATCGTCGGATTCGTGAGCACGGAGAGGTAGAGCCCGCCCGCGTCGCTGAAGCGCGAGATCGCGGCGCTCGTCTTGGCCATCTGCATGAGCGAGAGCGCGCCCTCGTACATCCGCGCGCCGCCGCCGGAGCCCGAGACGAAGACGAGCGGCAGCGTCCGGTCGAGCGCGTACTCGAACGCCCGCGCGATCGTCTCGCCGACGACCGACCCCATGCTGCCCATCATGAAGCGCGAGTCGGTGAGCCCGAAGACGATGGGCCGGCCCTCGACGCGCCCCGTGCCCGCCCACACCGCGTCCTTCTCGCCCGTCTCCTTCTGCGCGGCCTCGAGCTTCTGCTTGTAGCTCGTCACGCCCTCGAATTTCAGCGGGTCGCCCGGCTCGAGATGGGTCCACATCCGGGTGAAGGAGTCCGGATCGAGCATGAGCTCGATGCGCTCCGCGGGGCTCATCGTGAAGTGGAAGCCGCACTGCGGGCAGACGAGCTTCTTCTCCTCGAGCTCCTTGCGGTAGACCATCCCCTTGCAGGAGTCGCACTTGGTCCAGAGACCGCCGGGGAGGTCCTTCTTCCGACTTATGAACTTCTTGATCTTTTCAAATGCCATGGCTTCTACCGATCCTCGTTCGAATCACGAATCAAGAATCACGAATTCCGCAATCCTTGATTCTTGATTCGTGATTCTTGATTCGTTTTCCGCGGACACTCCAGTCTAACGCGCCTCACAACCCCGGCGCAACGCGGCGATCGCCGCAGCCGGATCGGGCGATCGAAATGTAGACGTGCCGGCGACGATGACGTTGGCGCCCGCGGCGCCCGCGGCCTTCACCGTTTCCGGCGTGAGCCCTCCGTCGACTTCGATGTCGATCGACGGCGCCATCCTGCGGAGCTTCGCGACTTTAGGCATGACGGACTCGATGAACTTCTGTCCGCCGAATCCAGGCCAAACGGTCATCGCCAGGATCATGTCGACCTTGGGCAGAAGCTCCGCCGCGCATTCCGCCTCGGTGTCGGGGTTGATCGCGACCGCCGCGCGCACTCCCTTTCCCCGGATTGCGTCCAGGCAGGCGTCCAGGCGCTTCTGATCGAAGAGCGTCTTGCACGGAAGCGTCATGGCCCAGCCGCGCTCCTTCCACTTGCGCGCGTAGTCCATCGCGACCGCCTCGGCATGGAAGGTCAGGCTGTCCGCGCCCGCGTCCGCGAAAATACCTGAGTATTTTTCCGGCTCCATGATCATGAGGTGGCAGTCGAGCGGCAGCTTCGTGACTTTGCGGACGGCCTCGATGACGGGCGGCCCGATCGTGAGATTAGGGACGAAGTGCCCGTCCATGACGTCTAGGTGGAGCCAGTCCGCGCCCCCCGCCTCGACCTTCTGAATTTCGTCCTTCAGACGAGAGAAATCCGCAGCCAGAAGTGACGGTGCGATCCGGATTGGAGGCATCACAGATTCTCGATTGCCCGATTCCTTGAATCCACTATGGGGCCAACCCTGTTCAAGGGACTCAAGTGCATACGTGCCTCAATCGGCCCGCTGTGGAGCCATGCACAAATCAAGGCGAACCGGCCGCGACGTCCCCACTCGAGAATCGAGAATCGGTCATTTGTCTGTCAGAGCTTCGACTCCCGGCAGCTTCTTTCCCTCGAGAAGCTCCAGTGCCGCTCCGCCCCCTGTCGAGACGTGGCTCATTTTCGACGCGACGCCGCACTTCTCGACCGCGGCCGCCGTGTCGCCGCCGCCGACGATCGTCGTGGCGCGCCCCATCGCGAGGGCCTCCGCCAGCTGTTCCGTGCCCGCGGCGAACGGCTCCATCTCGAAGACGCCCACCGGCCCGTTCCACACGATCGTGCGCGCCCCCGTCAGGATGAACGCGTATTCGGAGGCCGTCGAGGGGCCGATGTCGAGCGCCATCCAGCCGTCGGGGATGCGCACGACGGCCTGGGTTTGGGCCGAGGCGTCGAACTTGTCCGCCACGATGTGATCCCTCGGCAGGAAGATCTGGACGCGCTGCTTCGCGGCCGACTCGAGGATCTTCTTCGCGGTCTCGATCCGGTCCTTCTCGACTCTCGAGGTCCCGACCGCTTCGCCTTTCGCGACGAGGAACGTGTACGCCATGCCGCCGCCGATCAGGATCGCGTCCACGCGCGGCAGCAGGTTCTCGATCAGTAGGATCTTGTCGCTCACCTTGGCGCCACCGAGGATGAGCATGAAGGGTTTGGCCGGATCCTTCATCTTCTCGCCCAGGTACTCGAGTTCCTTCTCCATGAGGAGCCCCGCGGCCGCCTGCTTGAAGTGGCGCGCCGCGCCCTCGGTCGAGGCGTGGGCGCGGTGGGCCGTGCCGAACGCGTCGTTCACGTAGACTTCCGCCAGCGCCGCGAGCTTTTTCGCGAACGCGGGATCGTTCGCCTCCTCCTCGGGGTGGAACCGCACGTTTTCGAGGAGCGCGACGTCGCCGTCCTTCATCTCCCCGGGGTCTTCGCCGGCAAATCGGACGGGACGGCCCAGGAGTTCAGCAAAGACGGGAGCCACGGGTTTGAGCGAGTACTTGGGTTCGGGCTTGCCGTCGGGCCGGCCGAGATGCGAGACGAGAATGACGCGCGCGCCGCGCTCGCACAGGAGCTTGATCGTCGGGACCGACGCGCGCAGCCGCGTGTCGTCCGCGACCTTGCCATCCTTCAGCGGAACGTTGAAGTCAACGCGGACGAGGACCCGCTTTCCCGCCACAGCCAGATCGCGGACGGAGAGTTTGCTCATGTCCGTTTACCGTTCGCCGTTCGCCGTTACGTTCGCCGTTAACCTTTCACCGGTCCGATCGGCGGACGGCAAACGGAAAACGTAACGGCAAACGGTAAACGGTCAACGGGACAAAATGGCAATTACGTCGGCGCAGCGGGTGCTGTAGGCCCACTCATTGTCGTACCACGCCAGGACCTTCACGAAGTTGTCGCCCAGGACCATCGTCGAGGGCGCGTCGAAGACGCACGAGTGCGCGTTGCCGATGATGTCGCTCGACACGATCGGGTCCTCGGTGTACTGCAGGATCCCCTTCATCGGCCCGTCGGCGGCCGCTTTGACCGCGGCGTTGATCTGCTCTTTCGTGGCCTTCTGCCTCAGCTCGACCGTGAGGTCGACGGCCGATCCGTCGACGACCGGGACGCGCATCGCGATGCCGTCGAGCTTGCCCGCGAGCTCGGGGATGACGAGCCCGATCGCCTTCGCGGCGCCCGTCGAGGTCGGGATGATGTTCTGCGCCGCGGCCCGCGCGCGCCGGAGGTCCTTGTGCACCTGGTCGGCGGTCCGCTGGTCGTTCGTGTAGGCGTGGACGGTCGTCATCAGGCCCCGCACGATCCCGAACGTGTCGTTCAGCACCTTCGCGAGCGGCGAGAGGCAATTCGTCGTGCAGCTCGCGTTCGAGATGACCTTGTGCTCGGGCTTCACCTGGTCGAGGTTCACGCCGAGGCAGGTCGTCATGTCGACCTTGTCCTTCGCGGGGGCGCTCAGGAGCACGCGCTTCGCGCCCGCGGCGAGGTGCTTCGCGACTTCCTCGCGCGAGGTGAAGACGCCGGTCGACTCGATGGCCCAGTCGATGTTGAGCGAGCCCCACGGCAGCTTCGAGGGGTCCTTCTCGGAAAAGACCTTCACTTCCTTGCCGTTGACGATCAGCGACCCTTCCTTCGCGGAGACCGTGCCCTCGAACGGGCCGAAGACCGTGTCGTACTTGAGGAGGTGGGCGTTCGTCTTGGTGTCGGAGATGTCGTTGACGGCGACCAGGTCGAATTCGGGGCGCCCCGCCATGACGCGGAAGACGAGGCGGCCGATGCGGCCGAAGCCGTTGATCGCGATCCGGATGCCCATTTATCACCCCCAGAATTCAGCTTTAAGCTCTAAGCTTTAGGTTATAGGCCAAAATCCCCCAGACCGCCTCTTGTCTGGCTTACAGCTTAGAGCTTAAAGCCTAGAGCCATCTTTGTGGCGACATTGTAGGAGGGTCGCGCCAAGTTTCCAGTGTTCCCGTCTGTTGGAGAGGCTCCCAGCTTCTGGCACCCTGCTCCCAGCTGGGCTTCAAGCCTCGTGCTGCGAGCCAGCAGCTGCGGAGCTCCGAAGCTCGAAGCCTCTGGCATGGAGCTTGGAGCTCGGAGCCCAGCTGGGAGCTTCGAAGCATGGATCTGGCTTGCCCCGACGTAGCTCCAAAGGAACTGATCGATAGAGACAGAAACAGAGCGAAGGCGGGAAGCTATAATCCCCCGCATGCCGACGGCTTCTGCAACGCCATTGCCCGTTGTCCCGGGGGCTTTTTATCAGAGGCAGTCGCCGGTGAAGCTGGACGTG
>DASTON010000232.1:0-20860 GCA_035762525.1 Planctomycetota bacterium
AGTCCCCGAAGCGATTCGTATGGACCAAGAGCGCCGACATGATTCTGGAAAAAGTACGCCGTTGTAAAGAAGCGTTAGGGACACAACACTAGCGGACGACGGAACTGTGAAGGCGACTACCGCTGCGCGTGACGGCGGCGCCACTCCTTACTTCTTGATCCACTCCTCCAGTTTCGCGACCAACGACTTCTCGCCGAGCTCGCTCAGTCGGGCCCTCAGAGCTTCGGGATCCTTCGCGCCCCGGTGAATGCCGAATGCGGCACGCAAGGCGTGGCGACCCGCGCGGTCGAGCACCGCGTCCTCCTCCTTGGCAAATTCCTCGGCGATCTCCCAGAGCACCGGAAGGGAGAGCTCCTTGAACCGGCCCGCCCGCTTGACCCCGGCCGCGATCACGGCGGCCTCGCCGGTGGGTCAGGTGCGGTCGGCCCAGGCCGTCGCCTTCACGTCTTCCAGGATCGCCCGCTTCAGGTCGTCGCGGAGCAGCTTCGCCAAGGGCGACCCCAGGTACGCGCGGGTGTCGGGCATCGATTCGAGGAGGATCAGCGCGGCGTGACGCCCTTCGGCCCTGCCTGAAAAGTCCTTGCTCTTCGCAAAGGTCTTCAGGAAATCCGCGGCCGCGCCCGGGGCGACCGTCGGCGACTGCAGCTCCTTGGGAACCGGCGGCTCTTCCTGAAGGAAACCGGGAGCTCCGAGGATGAGTGAGGCGGCGAGCGAGATTGTTCTCATGGCGGGTACCTCCGAAGGGACTGCAGGAATCCTACCGCCGCGCGGGGCAATGGGCGCGCCAAGAATCAAAGCAGGCGTTCAATCTCCTCAAACGTCAGGCGCGCATCCTTCAGGACTCGTGAGAGCATCCTGGGTCCAATGGTATCCCGATCGTGAAAAGCAAACAGAAGTGTGCGGCCGTCGGCATGACGCAGAAAACGATGGCTTCCGCGCGTCCGGACGACCGTGAACCCGCTTTTCAGGAGCGCCGACAGGAGGGACTTGGAGCGGACGGACGGCAGCGCCCCCACGCTTACACCGCGATGCTGATCTCGACCGTGATGGGTCTGGGTTGAGGCGGCGGCTTCCGCCCCATGCGAGCCAATTCCTGGAGATAGAAGCGCAGGCCGGCCTTTACTCTCCGTACCGCTTGGGCCGGAGTCGGACCATAAGCATGACAGCCGGGCAGCCCCGGGACGGTCGCGATGACCCGACCGTCATCTTCCCGATCGAGCACGACCGTGTACGTGGTTTTCACGCAGTTAATTCTATGTCGGTGGAGGGATCGGGTCAAACCGAGGTCGACGCCGCGCAGGCCCTGCACCCGAGAATCGAGAATCAAGAATCGAGAATCGATCGTCGGACTCTCTACGCTCTCGACTTCCGGGACCGTGAAGAAACGTGGTGATCGGCCGCGTAAGCGGCCAGGTCATCCATCTGGCGGTGGAAGTCGTGCGACCCCCCGCCCAGCGGCGCCTTGAAGAAGCACCCCGCGTGGCGCATGGCGCCCTTCTCCCCCGACCGGTGCGCCAGCTCCGCCAGCCGGACGAGGTCGATGACAAGCGGCGCGGCGAGCGCGGAGTCGCATCCCTGCCACGTGAACTGGAGCGACATGCGCGCGCCCAGGAATCCCTCGAAATGGATGAAGTCCCACGCGGTCTTCCAGTCGCCGAGCGAAGGCACGTAGTCGATCCTCACCCGCGAGTGCGCCTTCTCGTCGCCCAGGATCTGCCGCAGCGCCGCGTCCTTGTCCTTCACCTTCGCGAGATTGTTCGCCGGCGCGTCGAGCACCTGGCCGTCGCGGTTCCCGAGCAGGTTGTGCCCCTCCCACGACAGGACCTTGAGGCGGCGCGCCACGAACATCGGCGCCAGCACGGTCTTCACGAGCGTCTCGCCCGTCTTGCCGTCGCGTCCCGCGTGCGGCACGCCGCGCCGGACCGCCAGCTCCTCGAGCGACGCCAGGCTCGATCCCGTCGACGACGTGAAATTGACGTACGGGAAGCCGGCGTCGATCGCGGCGAAGGCGTACAGCACGCTCGCGGGAAAGAGCTCCCGCCGGTCTTGGGCGATCAGCGCGGTCAGCGATTCGAGATACGAGAACTCGCGCGGAAGCGCGGCTTCGGGTTCCGCGGACGCGAGGTTGACGACGATGACGTCGTCGAGCCCGCGACGCTCCTTGAATTCGCGCAGGTCACGCTGGATCGACGCGACGATCTCCGACAGCGGACGCGCGTCGAGATCGGCCGGCAGCGGCGCGAGCTTCCGGATCGCCTCGCCGCAGTTGAGCGTGAGGCCCGGGCGGAGATCGGCGCTCGCCGAGAGCAGCCCCGGCCGCGCCGCGTCGAGCACCTCGCGGGAGAGCACGCCGTTCGCGCGCGCGAATTCCTCGGCGGACGCCGCGAGATCGCCCCCGCGCACTTCATGGCCGCCGATCACGAGGGACGACAGATCGATCAGGCCGGCGCCCTCGAAGTCGGGCGCGGACGTCACGAGCCCGGTCGGGCCCGCCAATCCCGCCTTCATCGCCTCGAGGCCTGACGCCACGAGCGCCGAGACCGATCCCAGCGCGCCTACGATCCAGACCCCGACGCGGCGTTCGCCGTTTCCGTTGTCGTTAGTGGACATGTTTTGTCACGACGTTGAGCACGTTCAGCACGTACGAGGTCACCAGGACCGGCGAACTTTCCTGCCACCGGGGGTTCTCGTTCACCCACATCTTCTCGTCCTTCTGGATCTTGAGCAGCTGTTCGCCCAGCTCGTTGGCCCACTTGTGGTCGACGCCGTCGAACGTCTTGAACGTCTTCTCGCCGATCGCCTCGAACGCCCGCGCCATCAGGAGGTAGTAGTAGAAGATCCCCATCAGGTGCGTCCGCTTGTCGTCGAACGCGAACCCGGGGTGGGCCTCGACCGAGTAGTTCTTGCGGACCCAGTCGATGGCCGCCTTCACTCGCGGGTCGTCCTTGGACAGGCCCGCGTAGATGTAGGTCTTGATGCCGTCGTACGTCATCGAGCCGTAGCTCTTGATGATCTCCTTGTCCGTGAGCTTCACGGTGCCCGCTTTCATGTCGCCCGGGTCGGCGGCGTAGAAGAGCCCGCCGTCGTCGCCCACCGACAACCCCTTCTCCTTGAGGCGCGCGATGAAGGCCGCGTCGGTATTGGTTTCGCTGTTGTTCTGGCACTTCGAGACGTACTCGATGACGAGCTTCCAGAACGCGTCGTCCTTGGGGAGCCCCGAGCGCGCCATGCCCTCGGCCGCGAAGCCGGTCGTCGAGAGGTTGGGGATCGAGGACTTCTCGACCAGCTTTCCATCCTTCATCGAGGGCTCTTTGTCGCCGTAGCCGAGCGACCCCTTGTCGGTCCCTTCCTTGAGCTGGTTGTTCTTGAGGTAGCCGCGCGCGTTGCCGATGGCGTCCTTCTTGTCGGGCGCCGCCAGGCTGATCGCCATGAGGGAGATCGACGTCGTGTAGACCTTGAGCCACGCGCCCGCGGGGCCTTCACCGAAGCTCCCATCCGAATTCTGGTTCGACGCGATGTAGCTCACGCCCTTGGCGACCGCGTCCTTGTATTTCGCCTTGAGGTCGGCCGGCGCCTCCGCGAGCGCGGCCACGACGAGGCCCGTGTAGGCGACGCTCGGCTGCTCCTTGCCGGGGGGCCCCGCCTTCCAGGCTCCCTTTTCATCCTGCTGCGAGACGAGCCAGTCCGCGGCCCGGGTGTAGGCGCCGTTCAGCTTAGTCTTCAGTTCTTCCTGGGGCGGAGCGATCAGGCCAAAGGCGGCCACCGCGATCAGCATCGTCTTCATCGGATCACCTCGTTGGAGTTACGAGCCGCTCGTAGTAGCGGCTCACGATTTCACTATAGCGCGGGTCGATCGGCTTCACCTCCAGCCTCCGCTCGATCTCGCGCCGCACGTCGGAAGGAATCGTCGTCGCTCCGGCGATCGCCGTCGGCACGTTCCACCCCTCGGGCCGCGAGCCCGAGGAGGGATAGTCGCCGCGCGACTTCGCCGCCGCGATGCGCGCCTCGAGATCGACGGGCGCGACTTCGGGAACGTCGATGCCCCGCTTGGCCAGGTGCGACGAGGCGCCCGATCCGGCCGCTTCGAGCTTCTCGGCGAGGGATCGCAGGGCCTCGCGGTCGCCGCCGGCGCGGGCCAGGCCGGTCCGGATCTCGACGGCGAGCCGCTTCGCCTCTTCCGCGCCCGCGGCCAGGCGCTTGAGGTCGTCCGACGAGAGCTTCTCGAGGATCTCCTTCACGCGCGCCGCAAGGGCGGCGTCGGCGACCGGAACCCGGCTGAGCCGGTCCACGTCCCGATCGACCGCCGCGCGGAGCTCCGCGTCGGCCACGGTGGCGGCCTTCGCGGGATCCGGGAGGTATGCCAGCAGGGCCACGAGCGCGAGGGCGGGCGCCAGGAATCGCGCTTCCACGGGCCAGCGGAACCGGCCCACGTCGGCCACGCGCCGGGAGTCGAGCGCCTGGAGGGTGTCGGTCGCCAGCGCGGATCCGAACGGGCCGGCGGGCCCTTCGAGCGCGGTCGCGACGCGTTCCTCGAGTCCGAGGGTCCGGTCGACGATCGCGGCGGCGTGGAGGAGTTCAAGGCGCCGCGCGGCCGCGAGCGCGCCGGCGAGCGCGGGGAGCGCCACGACGGCCCACAGCGGAGCGCGGGTCCAGCCCAGGAACTTCGCGGCGACGAGCCATCCCCCGGCCAGGAGCGCCCCGTAGAACGCCCAGCGCACGGCGGCGCCCATCGCCGCGGCGCGGCGCATCCGCGCGCGGACGTCCTGGACCTGCCTTTCCACGTTCGTCACTTGGCCAGCTCTGCCTCGAGCTTCGCGATCTCTTTCTTCAGCGCGTCGTCGGGCGCGCGAAGGATCACCCGGACTTTGGTCCCCATCGACGGCAGGACCATGTAATTGGCGACGTAAAGCGAATCGTCGTTGGCGTCGAAGAGCGGGTTGTCGAGCAGCGTCGTCGCGTCGCGGTACGTCGTCATCAGCGAACGGGACCCCGACGCGGCGAGGACGCGGTAGGTCTTACCCGAGGTGGCCGCCGGGTCGGGGACCGGCAGCATCGCCCCGACGTACGTCCACCCCACGCGCGGCATGGGCGCCTTGCGCGCGATGTTGACGATGCAGTCCTCCGCGCGGTGGGTGACCGTCTTCCCGGCGTCGTCGACCCATTGCAGGAGCACGATTACGCGCGAGCCCTGCATGACGTCCGGATCGTTGAGGCGCCCCGGGATGGGGCCGCGCTTGAGGCCGCACAGGGTCAGGGCGAGGTCGAGCCCCTGCACGTCCGCGTCGAGGCGCAGCATGCTTTCATATTCCTTGCCTCCCTCGCCGCACCCGAGCAGCTCGATGAGCCCCCGGTCGAGGATGATCCGGCCGTCCACGACCACGCCCGACTCGGTCACTTTTCCTTCCGGGTTGGTCAGCTCGTACTGGTAGCCGCCCTTGAACTGCAGGTAGCCCTTGGCCGCGATTTCCTTTTCTTCGGATGGACTGGGCCAGACGGGCTCGCCCTCGACCGGCTTGACGACATATTCCTGCATCCTGGGGAACATGTCTTCGCGCATGGGCGGCGGCTTGGAATCGGGCGGCTTGGGCATGGGCTCCTGGGTCAGGGGCGGAAATGCGACCGGCGGTGCCGGGGGCGTCGTTGGACCGGTCGCCGGCTTCGGATCCTCCTTCGAAACCGTGGGCGCCGGCAGCGCGGCCGGCTTCGCCTTTTCGCAGGCGGCAAGCGCCACCAAGGCCGCGCACGTCAGAAGGAGCCTGTTCATAGAGTTTGCCTGTAGTTCACACGCAATTCCGCGGCCAAACCACGGCCGCGATCCATCTCTAATATCTTACCTTACAGAACTTTAGACGATACCCATACCGCCAAGTTCGATGCGGACTCTAACTATATGAAGAGTGTACAAGAGCGCGTCTAGTTCTTAATAGGCGATGACAGATGACCGATTACGGATGACTGAAGACCACTTTCTGATGTCAGATGTCTGATGTCTGATTTCTAACTAGAGCGCCGCCAGGCGCTTCCGGATGAACTCGGCACGGACGACATCCCGATCCGCCGATTCGAGCGCCTTTCCCTGGACCTTTTGGAGATGGCTCGGCTGTGTGAAGATGAACAGGTCGTTGAGCGTGGTCATCGGTACCTGCGGGATGATCCCGAGATAGACGCCCAGCCGCAGGTAGGACAGCTGCTCGATCGTCTCCTCCGAGCTGATCACCCGGGCGTGCTTCAGGAGTCCGTAGGCCCGCCAGACGCGGTCCTCGACCTTGCGCGGCTCGTCGTCGGCGAGCTTGTGCCGCCACACGCGCTCGAACTCGAGGACCTTCGGAATCACGTTCTTCATTTCGCTGATGAGATCGTGCTCCGACTTGCCGAGCGTCACCTGGTTGGAGATCTGGTAGAGGTCGCCGATCGGCGACGTGCCCTCGCCGTAGAGCCCGCGCACGGTGTAGTTGAGCCGGCCGAGCGTGCCGAGCACTTTCTCGATCTGCTTCGTGAGGACCGCCGCGGGCAGGTGGAGCATCACCGAGATGCGCAGCCCGGTGCCTACGTTGGTCGGGCAGCACGTCAGGTAGCCGAAGCGCGGGTGATAGGCGTAGGTCAGGTGCTGTTCGAGGTCGGTGTCGATCCGGTCGATCTGCTCGTAGCTCTGCTCGAGTTGCAGTCCGGAGCGGAGAACCTGGAGGCGCAGGTGGTCCTCCTCGTTCACCATGATGCTGACCGTCTCGTCCGAGGAGATCGCGACGCCCCGTTCGCCCTCGCCGGCGGCGTGCTCGCGGCTGACGAGGTGCCGTTCGAAGAGGAGCTGGCGGTCGATCTGGGGCAGTTTCGTCAGCGCGAAATA
Source organism: Planctomycetota bacterium (assembly GCA_035762525.1). Classification (GTDB taxonomy): domain Bacteria; phylum Planctomycetota; class MHYJ01; order MHYJ01; family JACPRB01; genus DASRJF01. The sequence goes on from DASTON010000232.1 coordinate 6,845, forward strand.
CTGGAGGCGCTTGGGCCCGAGTCCTTCCTCGATGCGGCGCCGGATGAAGTTCTGGATGTCCGCGCGCACCTCGGCGGTCGCGACGGTCATGAAAGGAAAGCGGCTCAGGTTGCGCGCGAGGCGGATGCGGCTCGAGATGACGACGTCGCTGTCGGGTCCGGTCCCCTTGAGCCATTCGCCCGATTGCTGGACCAACTCGTCGATGGTCATTGGGATCGATGACCGATGACAGATGACCGATGACGAAGAACGGATGACGGATGACGGATGACGGACATCTCGCTTAACCCTTGCCCTTGTTGAGGTCGGTCTCGAGGCCCTTGATCCGGTCGCGGATCTGCGCGGCCTTCTCGAAGTCCTCGGACTTGACGACGCTTTCCAGCTCGCGCTTCAGGCGGGCGAGTTCGGTTTCCTTGCGGACGACGCTCTCGACGGTGTGCGGCGTCTTGCCGGCGTGCTGCACGGCGCCGTGGACTTTCTCGAGCAGCGGCAGGAGGCCCGACTTGAAGACCTCGTAGTCGTTGGCGCATCCGAGCCGCGCCTTGGCCTTGAACTCGGCGTAGGAGATGCCGCATTCGGGGCAGCGGGGGGCGCCGGCCTCCGGCGACACCTTGCTCCCGGGGGTTTTCACGGGCTCGATGAGGTTGGCGAGGATGTCGGTGATCGAGAACGTGAATTTGCCGCCGGCGGCGCGGGCGCACTCCTCGCAGAGGTGCGACTCTTTTTTTACGCCGCCCACGACCTCGGTCACGTGGACCGTGGCGTGGTTCTTGGAGCACTTCCCGCAAATCATCGCCGACATTATAGCGCAGCCCCCAAGGAAGTGCTGAAGTGCGGAGGTGCTGCGGTAAGGAGGCGGTCAACGAACTTTCTTGGCTTTCCGGAGCTTCCTGGGCGCGGATCCGTTCGAGCCGTTCCCCTTCGGGGGCTCGGACGAATCAGTCCGCCGTAGCCCAGCCTCGGGTCTGGGCGAAGGCGAATCAATAATCTGCTTTTCCCACTTGATGAGCTCGGTGATCTTCGCGAGCGTGCCGCCCGACCGGATCTCCCCGCGCAGGCGGTTTTCCTTCTCCAGGACGTCCATCGCGCGGTTTGCGATCTCGACGGCGCGCGCCTTCGGGATGCGGACGACGCCGCTCTCGTCGCCGACGATCCAGTCGCCGGGGAGGATGGGCACGTTGCCGATCTTGATGGGGACGTTGATCTCGCCGAAGCCCTTCGGCTCGCCCGCGGTCGGCGTCACGATCCGCGCGAACGCGGGGAACTTGAGCGCGCGGATCGAGTCGATGTCGCGAATCGCGCCGTCGATCACGACGCCCGCGATGTTCCGCTGGAGGCACGACTCGCTCGCCAGCTCGCCCCACACGGCGGGGCCGCGCGAGCCCGCGTCGATGACGATCACTTCGCCGGGTTTCGCGACGTCGATCGCCTCGACGGGCTTCGCCCAGTCGCCGGACATCGTGCGGACCGTCACGCACGGCCCGACCATCTTGGCGCCGCCGAGCTGGGGAATCATGTCGGGCAGGTCGCCCGACCGGTGCATCGCGTCGGAGATGTTGGGCGTCGAGACCTGCACGAAGATCTTCCGGATTTCCGCCTCGGAGCCGCCGCGCTTGAAGTAATCGCTCGCGACCGCGACGCCGCTCCGCATCGCCTTCAGGATGTCGCGCGTCGCCTTGGCGGCGTCGGCGCTCTTGGTGATCGCCCCGCCGACGATGACGATGTCGGCGCCCGCCTTCACGACGTCCACGACGGTCTCGCTGTTCACGCCGCCCGCGACCGCGATCCGCATCGTGATGTGGGGCCGGAGGAGCCGCAGCTCGGCCGCGGGGTCGCCCCCGCGCATCTGGTCGTCGATGGGAAGGTGGAGCCCGACGTGGTGGGCGCCCCACTCCTGGCACTTCTTCGCGAGCTCGATCTGCGCGTCGCCGTGGACGCCGAGGAGGTCGACCGCGACGTCGATGCCGTAGTTCTTCCCCGCCTCGATGCACTCGAGGATCGTCGAGTCGGATCCCGTGCTGCAGACGGTCGCGCAGTTGGCGCCCGCCTTGGCGGCGGCTTCGAACTCGGCGCGGCCGGCGTCGAGCGTCTTGAGGTCCGCGATGAGGTAGGCCTTGGGGAATTCGCGCCGCAGCGCGCGGATCGAATTCAGGCCTTCGCTCTTCACGAGCGGCGTGCCCGCCTCGATCCACTGGACGCCGCCCTTGACCGCCTCGCGCGCCGCCTTCAGCGCGCGGGACAGCTCGAGGAAGTCGAGCGCCAGCTGCAGGACCGGTTCCATGGGGGGCCCATCATAGCACCCCCTCGGAGCGATTACTTTCCCCGCAGACGCCAGGTATGTGTCTCTGTGTAGCGCGGACCCCGGGGCGACAGGCTGGTCAGGCGGAGAGGTTCCCTGTCGACAACGAACGGCGCGCCGGTGCACGGATCAATCGAATCGCATCGGATCGGATACGATCCGGTTTCGATTCGAGTCTTCTCCCATTCCAAACCGGTCTTGATGAGCGCGGCCACCGATCGATTCATCTGGATGTGATCCAAGTAGTGCGGGCTCGGGACCACGAAGGTCCGGCGCACCGGATTCATGCCCCTCGAAAGCTCGTGGTATTCTTCCCACATCCGGTTCAGTTCGGTCCGCGCCTCGAAATACGGCCTGCCGATCGTCTCAAGCTCGTGCCGAAGGTCCGCGATCGCCCGCACTCCGTCCCGCATGGCCACGGGGTCCGACAGCCACGTGGGAACCACCCGGCGCCGGCTTCGACTCGGGTTCAGTTCGGACCAGGCCCGCCAGAAGCGGCTCATGGGACCCGAGAGCAGGTCCGCCGTCACGTGGAGGTCCCACTGATAGGCCCGCTCCAGGGAACCGTCATAGGTTTCCGGACGGGGGAGCACTCGAATCCACTCATCGCATTCCGCGGCCGTCAGCTCCCGAGGAATAACGTGAAGCAAGCCCCTCAAGATTTGCAGGTGCAAGCCAAGCCTGGCACTCAAGGTTTCGCGGGGCGGTTCGTCCTTGAAAGAATCCGCGACCGAGAACGCCAGGCGGATGGAGCGACGGGCGCCGGCAAAGTCGCCGTCGGCCGCCTGCATGGCGGCGCGGGCGATCAGGGAACCGCCCAGGAAGGCGGCACCGCTGGTCTCGGGAGCGGGGACATTCCAAGGATCTACGTTCCACGAGCGCGGGTACCGGCACGAGGGCCGCCCGGCGCCCTGGGCGGCCAGGTCGAACGCCGCGGTTCTCGACCCCAACCAAGCGCGCAGACTCGGCTTGTAGTTCTCGGGAAGCGCTCTCCAACCGTCTTTGAGCACGGTGTGAATGTAGCCGCCATGCTCCCTGTCCAAGGCGCCGTGAAGCGGAAACGCCGCGGCAAACAACGAAGCGCCGTTCTCATCGGCGTTGAGACTGTTCCAGTTCGTGAGAATCGAAAGCGAAGTTTGAGATCCCGGAGGGATGGCGGCCAAGGCGTTGTCGAGCCGGGAAGACGTGATCCACTGCGCCGAGGTCCAGAGGAGGGCGAAGAGCCCGAGAAGGGCGCCGAGACCTCGGAGGGACCACTTGAATGCGGAGTTCACTCCCTCATCTTACCACTGTCGTGAGCCGCGGCGGGCTACGCGGGCGGCCAGTACATCCGCGCCACATTCAGGGACCAAAACCCAATTCCGGCCAGGATCAGCGCGAGATAGAGATCCGGCTTGAGCCGCGGGCGGCTCGCGATCAGGAAGCCGGCGGGGGCCCCCACGAGCCAGCACGGAAGAAGCGGAGCTCCTCCCAGCGCCCACAGCGAGCCGTACTGATTCCGCACGAAGAGCGCCCAGGAAACCGTGATGAGCATCGCCAATCCCATGCCGACGACCATCCGCGGAAATACCGGCAGCTTCGTCATCACCTTCCGCCACGCCGCGAGGATCAGGAGCAGTCCGAATGACAACACCGCGGACCAGCGGAGCGCCACCTCGAGATTGGAATCGCTCCACTTCTTGGCGGAGACAAGCATCAGGCCGGTCGCGGCGGACGAAGCGAATCAGACGGCGGCGCCAAGAACCACGGATCCGGCGAATTCCCACCGGGACCGGTCCTGCGACGCGTCGTCCATGACCATCCAGCTTCCAGCTCCATGCCTCGGAGCTCCCGGCTGGGCTTCAAGCGGCGAGCTTCAAGCCAACAGCCCCAAGCTTCGAGACTCCGGAGCTTGCGGCCTCTGGCTCGCAGCTTGAAGCTCGAAGCCCCGCTGGGAGCTCCGGAGCCTGGGGCTTGAGGCTCGATTAGATCCAGCCTCTTTGATAGAGGAGCCACTCCAAGGAAAGCAACGCCAGGACGATCGCCACGGCCGCCACCACCCAGGGCAGGTCGCGCAACCACGGAATCGGCTCGGGTAGCCCGGGCCCGGACGACTTGGGCAGCGACGACAAGTCCACGGGCGGAGCCCCAGCGACGCCCACCCACTCCACATAGGACCCGGATTCAATCTTCAGCAGGCCCGGCCGCTCCACGGGTATGCGCGCCTCGCCCCCCGGCGCCAGCACCGAACTCGTCTTCGCGTCGCCGCCCGACACCGAGGTCACCCTCAACTCCGCGTCCGGATCCGCCAGCGGCGCCACGTTGGCGAGGATGCCGCCGGCCGACCCGGACGTCGGAAACGCCAGGCGAGACTCCTCCGCCAGCCACAAGACCGCGTTGCGGAGGAACATCGGGAACGAGGAGGTCAGCGCGAAGTCGCCGGATTCCACGCCGAACGAGAACCCGAACTGGATCCACGCGAGGCCTTGGCGTCGATGGCGCACCGCGACCGGCCCCCGGTCCGACATCACGAGCGCGTCCCCCTTCAGCACCCACGCCCGCCCCGCCTTGACGTCGGTGTAGTCGACCCAGCGATGGAGCGGCGCGTCGCGATCCCAATCGACGATCTTCACGCCCTCCACGACCCGCGTCTTCTGCGCCGGCCCGTCGGCGCCCACGATGAGATAGCCTCCGTCGAGCAGCGGATTCGGCGGCGCCACCCGGTCGAAGATGTAGACGGCGCTCTTGCCGTACTTGGATCGCGCGGCCTCGGCCGCGGCGGCGCGCACGGGCTCGAGTCGGACGACCCGCGCCTGTTCCAGCTGATCCAGCGCCATCAGCAGGTGCTCGTCGGGATCCCCGGTGGCCACCAGCACCACGTTCACCGGCTTCGTGGCGGGGACTACGAAGCCCGCGGAGTCGTCCTCCGGCCGAGCGTCGTTCGCGCGCAGGCGCAGCTCCAGCCACGCGCCCTCGGCGAACCGCTCCGCGGGACGCGCCGACGGATCGAGGGCGTACGAGACCTCGCGGCGCTCGCGCGGCGCGAGCTTCATCGCCTCCGACTGCAGGATCCTCCCCCGGTTCCAGACCTCCAGCCGGACGTCCGTCGCGGCGTCGGAGAGGTTGACGGCGACCCCGCGCGCCACGTGGCGGCCGTTCTCGAGGCCGAGCCGCGCATCGGCCAGCGCGACATTGGGCTTCGAGGTCCCGATCGGGATCATCGTCCGATCGCCCTCGGGCCAGGGGCGGCTCGACAGGACGATGAGGGCCGCGCCGGGATCGGCCGCGCGCGCCTCCTTCTCCAGGGCCGCGGCATCCAAGGCGATTCTCGTCCGCGGCAGGCGCGCCACGGCTCGCAAGCGCCGGTCCGCGTCGCCCGTGGGAGGCTCCACGACCCCGCCCGCGTCGACGATGGCCGCCGTGTCGCGCCGGCCGAGTTTCGAGAGCGCCTCGCGCGCCCGGTCTTTCGCCTCCGCCAGCCGCTCCGGAGTCATCTCGGGGGACGTGTCGATCACGATCACGAACCGTCGCGGCTCGCGGGTGATGCCGTTCACGGTCGGATCGGCGACGGCCGACGTGAGGACGGCGAGCGCCAGAAGCGCGACGAGCAGGCCCACGAGATGGCGAAGGCGGCGAAGTCCGAACCTCGCGTCATCCGCGGGAATCGCCTGTTCCCAGAGGAAGAGCGCCGGAACCTCGAGCAGCCGCACGCGACCTCGGTAGAGATGCGCGACGATGACCGGCGCGGCGAGCGCGAGGAGCCACAGTGCTTCTGGGCGGGCGAATGTCATATGGAGTGAGCCGTCATCCGGCTCTTTGGATTCCCTGTGTGAGCTTCAAGCTCCATGCCCCCAGCTTCCAGCTGGGCTGCAAGCTGCATGCTTCAAGCCCACAGCTTCAAAGCTCCGGAGCTTGAAGCCTCAGGCTTGAAGCTTGAGGCTTGAAGCCCCGCTGGGAGCAGGGAGCTTGGGGCTCGGAGCTCACTCTGCAGGGCGGCACTATTTCTTCTCCAGGATGCCGCCCCTCCTGAGGATATCGCGGACCCGGCGATCGAGCGGCTCGTCGCTCCGGACCCGGGCGTAGTAGAGCTCGTGCTCGGTCGCGAACCGCTCCAGCTCGTCGCAATACGCGCGGAATCGCGCGCGGTAGCGTTCGACGGTCGCGGGCGACAGCGCGATCGGCCGGCGTGCGCCGGTTTCCATGTCGACGAGCTTGAAGGGGCCGCGGTCGGGCGGCTCGAGTTCCTCGCGGGCCACGACGTGGATCATGTGCACCTGGTGGCCCTGCGACTGGAGCGACCGGATCGCCTGCGGGTAGCCGGCCGGATCGCAGAAGTCAGACAGGAGGATCGCCAGCGACCGCCCCTTGGAGCGCAGGAGCGGCGCCGCGAAGGCCGCGCGGAAGTCGGTACGCCCCCCGGGCATCATCGACTCAAGCGCGCCGAGGAGCGGGAAGACCGACCGCTTCCCGCGGAGGCGGCGGACGGAGAGCTTAAGCGACTCCCCGAGCGAAAAAACGCTGACGCTGTCGAAGTTGGCGAGCCCGATGTACCCCAGGGCCGCGGCCAGCTCGCGCGCCGCCTCGAACTTCGACGCCTTCCCGTAGGCCATCGAGGCCGAGGAGTCGAGCGCGATCGAGACATGGATGCTCTCCTCCGCGGCGAACTCCTTCACGAAGAGCGATCCGTGGCGCGCGTAGACGTTCCAGTCGATGTACCGGACCTCGTCCCCGGGGGTGTACCGGCGGTAGTCCGCGAACTCGAGCGACGCGCCCCGCCGCGGCGTGGGGCGGTCGGCCCGGTCCTCACCCGCCAGCAGCCGCCGCGCCAGCAGGTTCAGTGCGTCGAGGGTGCGGATGAATTCCGGACCAAAAGCCATGGGCCAAGTCTATCAGCCCGCGATTCGTGATTCGTGATTCGTCATTCGGTTTTTAGGCGTCGTATACTCTAATGATGGTTGTTGTACTCGGGTTCCTCCCCATCGTGTTCACGTTCAGCATCCTGCTGCTGCTGATCACGATCCCCGCGACCCTGCTGTGGCGCGCCATCAAGGCGTCCCAGGAAAGCGACGATCGCGTCAGCCGGCTGGCGACCCGCATGCGCGAGAAGTTCGGCGAGGTCACGCCCCGCCGGCCCTTCTTCGGCCCGCCGCAGATCTCCTTCAAGGTCGAGGGACGGCAGGCGCACCTGGAGATCGTGGACAAGCGCCGCGTCCGGCTCCGCGTCGAGGAGTCCCCGAGCGTCCCCCTTCCCGTCCTGATCCGCAGCAAGGGATGGTCGCTCTGGCCCGCCGGAGGATCTCTCCAACGTCTATCCACGCACGATCCAATCGTCGACGACGCGATGGAGATCTACGCGGCGACCTCGTTCGCCGGATTCCTGGCCGACCGCTTCCTCGACGGCGTGGACGGTGAGACGTCGCGCACCGAGCTGGGCGATTCGCTGATCGTGCTGAAGAGCATTTCCGGCGTGAAGGCGTTCGAATTCCGGTTCGCGCCCGACGTCGGCGTCGGCGCCGACCTGCGGCTCAAGACGGAGGATCTCTTCTTCCGCGTCGACGAGCTCGAGTCCCTGCTCCACCACCTGCACCAGCTGCACGAGCGGTTCGCGAACTACGACCGGTGGGAACCGAATACCGACGCAGCGAAGGATGAGAAACCTGCCAAGAAGGACAGCAAAGCCTAAGAACGATTTGCGATTAACGATTGACGATTTACGGCCCGATCCCTCAAACACACGACTTCGTCCGCGAAAGACCAACCCTCCACGCATCTTCGCGCTAGCGCCTGAATTCTCTCGAGATGATCACACTCGGCAGGTCTGAGATTCTGGTTTGAGCGATCTGCCGTCAATCGTTAATCGTCAATCGCAAATCTGGGCTAGAACTTGGTGGTACGTCCGCGGCCCGTCTTGGGCACCGCCGCATCTCGGACCACCTGACTCTTATCTTTCAGGGCTTGGGTTGTGATCGCGCGCGCCTCGTCGTGATCGATCGCCGTCGCGGCCGCGACCGCGAGCGCGCGGACCTCGTCCGACATGCCTTTCACGATCCCGAACGCCTTGGCCTTCTGATCGAAGATCCGCCGGAGGTGCGGAATCGCCGAGGGCGTTGGAACCACGGCCAGGGTCCGGCACGCGGCCTTGAGCAGAGCCTCGTCCGCCGGATCCTGCATCAGCCGCGCGACATCGCCCGCCAGGTCGTTGATCTTCATTTCGCGCACGAGGTCGAGCGCCACGGACCGCACCTTGAAGTCGTCCTTCATCAGCACCCAGCGCAGCGTCGCGACCGCGACCGGACGCTCCACGCGCTTGACGAGCTTGATCGCCTCCTGGGGCACCTTGGGATCGACGTGGCGCAGCGCCTCGTAGACCGGCGTCGCGATGTTGCCCGGCCCCGCCAGCTCCAGGACTTCGAGCGCCCGGACCGTGGGCAGGGTCGGCGCGCCTTCCTTGACGTTCCGGGACAGGTCCTGCTGCGCCGTCCCGCCGATCTCCTTGAGCGCGATCGCGGCCGCCCTCCGGGTGTCGGACGAGGGATGCGTCAGGACGATCTCGATGAGCGCGGGAATCATCGGGGATCCGAGCACCGAGAGAATCTGGATCGCCATGTGCCGCAGGGGAGCGGGCGACGTGCGGAGCATCTCGAGGGCGGGATCGCCGCCGCCGTCCGCCGAGAGGGTCTGCAGTTTCGACTGGAGGCCGATCTTGAACTCGCGCGACGTGGCCGGCGAATCGAGCTTCGGCTTCACGGCGGCCTGGAGGAACCCCGCGAAGAGCGGCAGGCGCCGCGCCTCCAGCGCGCCCTTCGACCAGATCCTCACGGTTTCGGTGAGCAGGCGCAGCGCGTCCTTGTCCGTCTCCTCGAGGAGGCACGCCTGGAGCGGCTCGCGGAAGGTCGAGATCAGCTTGTCCCGGCTCTCGCCGGTGGCGTCGCCCAGGAGCCTCGTCGTCATCAGGATCGCGCGGCGGCGCCAGGTCGCCTCCTTCTCTCCGAGGCAGACGGCCAGCCGGTTGACGAGGGCGTCCGCGAGATCGCCGAGATCGCCGAACCTCAGCGTCTCGATCATGAGCGGGAGCTCCTTCTCCGACCGCTCCGAGAGGAAATAGTCGATCGGGGAGACGAGGCACGCCCGCGCGCGGAGATCGACGCGGATCACGAGATAGGCCGGCGACTGCGCCCGGACCGGCCCGATGGGGATGGGTTCCGATTCGTCTTCCAGGCCGGCCGCGTCGTCCGAGGGGCGGGAGACGGTCGGCAGGTGCATGTCCGAGATGCGCTCGTGCGTGATGCCCTCTTCCTGGACCTTGAAGGCGAGGTGGCGGGTGCGGGTCGCGGCGATGATTCCCTCCGCGGTGACGACGTCCGCGACCGCGAGCACGCTGACGAGGACCCGGATCTCGTCCTGCGGCGCGCCGGCCATCAGGGAGAAGCTCCTCAGCTTCTTCGTCCTCAACTCGTCGCCGAGAAAGGTCGCGACGTCGGGCGCCTCGTCCGCCGCCGCGGCCAGGCCGTTGACCAGGAGGCCGGTGTCGGCGCGCGCCACCGTGATCCGGCCGGTCTCGTCGAGCAGCTCTTCGACCGCGGTCGCGGCCGCGAGGAACGCCGCGTCCGACAGCTCCTGCCCCGGCGGATAGAGGCGCAGGTTTTCCGCCGCGCCCTTCAGGAAGCGCATGGAGCGCCAGAACAGCTTGAGATCCTCGCCGCGCAGGAGCCGCTCGGGCGCGAGCCCCGAGAGCCGCAGCGCGGCGGTCTCGCCCTCCTTCGCGATGTACCGCCTTTGGACGATGTCCAGGTGGATCAGCCCCTCCTTCTCCATGAGGTGATCCCAGAAGTCCGACGGCACGATGGTCTTGTCCATGGGCGCCGCCAGGCCGCCGATCAGTCCGTCCAGCTCCCGCTCCTCGAGATCGTTTTGGAGCGTCAGCGATCCGACGAGGCGGTCGACCAGGAGGAGCCGCAGCTCGGGAAGCTCGGACGCCGAATCGACGGCGTGGGCCGTCCCGTTGACGCGCAGCTCGCGGGGCGCGGTCGAGTACGTGACGCGGGGCGCTTTCTTGGACAGCGCGGTCCACGCCTTCCACGCGCGATCGCGGTACGTCTCCGCGATCTGCTTCCACTGGGGGTAGATCCGCCGGATCCGGACGCACGCCTTGAGGGCGTCCAGGAACGCGAACGCGGTCTCCATGACCTCGGGGGTGAGCGGGTCTTTCGCCTCCTCGAGGCGCGCCGACCGCGAGGGCCGCGCCGGCTCCGTGCTCTCCTCGACTTCCGCCAGCTCGTAGGCGCCGCGCGCGACCTGGGCGTGGAACACCATCTCCGCGCGCATGCCGGGCTGGTCGACGGCGCGAAGCCGCAGCACCGCCGACGCCCGGCGGTGGATGCGGAGCTTCGAGTCCTCCGTCAGCATGCGATACCGGGCGTCGCGGGCGTGTCCGGAGGCGAACTCCCAGTCGTCGGCGCCGCCTTCGGGGATGGGCCGGATCACCCCCGCCCCGGCGGCGAGGTCGATCTCGTCCTGCACCGTGGCTTCATGCTGGCCGAGCGTTTCCTGCAGCGTCTGCAGATCGAACTGCGCGCCCAGGACGGCCGCCCGCCCGGTCAGCTCGCGGGTCTCCGGCGGAAGCGCCTCGAAGACCATGCGCAGGACCTCGTCGACGGTCGGAGGGAGGTCGGCGCGCTCGATCGGAGTCACCTTCCAGGACTCGGCCCCGGTCTTCTGGACGCGACGGCGCAGGACCATCGACCGGACCACTTCGGTCAGGTAGAGCGGATTCCCCTGCGAGGCCTTGGCGAGCGATTCCGCGAAGCCCCCGGGAAGCTTGGCCGCCGGCAGGATCGAATCCACCATGCGCAGCAGCTCGGCCATCTGCAGCGGCCCGAGGGAGACGGTCCGCATCTTCAGGGTGCGCGTGAAGTCGACGATGAACTGGACGAGCGACCGGTCGCGCTCGGGACGGAGCGACCGCGCCTCTCCGGTGATGACGAGCGCCGCGCCGCACGAGAACTGGGGATCGTCCACGAGCGAGCGGATCAGGTCGAGCGTGCCCCGGTCGACGTGGTGCGCCTCGTCGACGAGCAGGAGGAACGGCCCCTGGCCCGCCAGGACCGCGTACATCTGTTTAAGCGTCTCCTCGAGGAGCGCCTGGTCGGACGTCGTCGCCGCCGGTTTCTCCGGCCTCAGCGCCGCCAGGGAAGGAACCAGCTCGGCGAGGAGGGCGCGCTGGGCCGCGTTGAATCTCTTCTGCAGACCCTGGACGGCGTCGGGTTTCGCGGCGTAGTGGCGGTTCACCGCGGCGAGGAACGCGCCGCCCGAGATCTGCTTCCTCGACGCGGCGCCGGTGAGGTGGAGGCACTGGATGGCGGCCCGCCCGGCTTTCCGGGCGATCTCCCGGAGAAACCGGCTCTTTCCCGCCCCGGGCTCGCCTTCGACCAGGAGGAGGGTGGATTTCCGGTTCCGCAGCTCGTCGATCAGCTTGTCCGCGGATTCGAGCTCCACGGTCCGGCCCTCGTATGTCGCGCACGGGAGGCCGTCCAGGGACCGGCGTTCCGCGACGTGGCTTTCGTCCAGCTTGCCGGAGACTCCGACCCGCTTGCCTCCGGCCCGCCGGCCTCCGAAGAGGGCGCGCGCCGCGGCCGCCAGGACCGCCTCGGTCGTGACGCCGTCATCGGGAAACGCGGCCACGCCCGCCGAGATCGCCGGGTTCGCCTTCAGCTTCTCGGCCGGAGACAGGAGCGGCGGCTCGCCGAGCGAGTCGATGAACTGCTCGACGAGGGCCGAGGCCTCCTCGCGGCTGCGGCCCGGCAGGAAAAGCGCGAAGGAATCCCCCCCGTAGCGGGCGACGAGGTCGCCCGGGCCGGTCGCCAGGCGGAGGCGGTCGGCGAAATCGCGGAGGAACTGGCCGCCCCGGGCGCGGGTGAGCGCCTCGTTGAGCGTTCGGAATTCTTCGAAGTCGAACAGGACGAGGGCCGCGCGCTGCTGGCCGTCGCGGTTCTTGAGGACCTGGAGGAGGGAGCGCCGGTTGTGCAGCCCGGTCAGGTCGTCCTGGACCGCGAGCGGGGCGTAGTCCTCCCGACGCATTCCCATGGAACCGGAACCCCCTACTGGACTTATATGAAGGCCCCCATTATTCACCGGGGCCCTTCGCCGGGCAACCTCTGGAATCGGGCGGACGAATGGTTTAGCCTTGAATCATGAGTTCTCCATCGAACCCGGCCTGCGACGCCTATGGCGCGCTCCTGCGGGCGGCGGCCTCGGTCGCCTCCCGCGTCAACCGCCGGCTCGCCTCCAAGGGCCTCACCGCCAGCCGGTTCGGCGCCTTGTGCGCGCTCTGGGCCGACGGCCCCTTGTGCCCCCACGAACTCGCGAGCCGTCTCGGCCAGACGCGCGGCAACGTGACCATGATCCTGGACAACCTCGAGCGTCGCGGCCTCGTCGAACGCCGCCGCGAGGGCGTCAACCGCCGGTACCTCGCGGTCCACTTGACCCCCCGCGGCCGCCGGCTCGTGGCTTCCCTGGCCCCGCTCCACCGCCGGGCCATCGCCGCCGAAATGCCCCTCTCGCCGTCGGACCTGCGCCACCTGTCCCGGATTTGCCGCCGTCTCTTATTGTCGTAGTTGTGACTTCAGCTTCTTTTCGTGACCTCGGACTCTTTCGGGGGACTTCGGCCTCTTCGACTTCGGACGTCGGCCGTCGGACGTTGGACGCAGGACTCCGTCTTCTCTTTCGTGGGAATACTCCCGCCGTGTGACTGTTTAGTACTATATCGTGGAGGCATCGCAATGATCGCCGTCAGGAAATCGGAGGAGCGGGGCCAGGCGGATCACGGCTGGCTGGACGCTCGACACACGTTCTCGTTCGCGGATTACCACGACCCCTCGCACATGGAATTCCGTTCGCTCCGCGTGCTCAATGAGGACCGGGTGGCCCCCGCATCAGGGTTCCCGCCCCACGGCCACGCCGACATGGAGATCCTGACGGTCGTGCTCGAGGGCGCGCTCCGGCACAAGGACAGCATGGGGACGTCGTCCGTGATCCGGCCGGGCGAAGTGCAGCGGATGACCGCGGGCACGGGCGTGATCCACAGCGAGATGAACGAGTCGCGGACGGAACCGGTCCACCTGCTCCAGATCTGGATCCAACCCGAGCGGCGCGGCCTGAAGCCGGGCTACGAACAGAAGGACTTCTCCAAGGAGAAAGGACCGCTCGTTCCGGTGGCGTCGCGCGACGGCCGCGACGGGTCGCTGACGATTCACCAGGACGCGTCGGTCTACCGCGCGAAACTGGCGGCCGGCGCGGAGGCGGTGCACGAGCTCGCGCCCACCCGCCACGCGTGGGTGCAGGTCGCCGGCGGCGAGATCGAGATCAACGGAATGCCCCTTGCGGCGGGCGACGGCGCCGCTATAAGCGGCGAGAAGGCCGTGCGGATTCGCTCGGCGGGCGGCGCGGACGCGCTGCTCTTCGACTTGGCGTAAGAAAAGTGCTGCTGTGCAGAAGTGCGGATGTGCTGCCGTACGGAACCGCAGCACCGCAGGACAGCAGCACCGCAGCACCGCAGCACTCCCTAAGAGGGCGAGGAACCCATGAACGACGACAGGCTTCTTGACGCCTATTCCCAGGCCGTGACCTCAGCTGTAAAGAAGGCCGCGCCCTCGGTCGTAAACATCGACGTGGCGACGGCGGGCCGGCGGTCAGGAACCGGCTCAGGCTTCGTCTTCACGCCGGACGGGTTCATCATCACG
>DASTON010000233.1:0-6979 GCA_035762525.1 Planctomycetota bacterium
CAGATGCGACCTCGGGAGGCACTCGTCATGAGGTTTCGCGCCATGGCGAGCGGACTGCTTCCCTATGGCAGAGCGAAAGTCAACGACAACAGTAGACCTGCACGAACAGCATATGGCTCTCAGGAGGATGGGAGAAAACGACCCGTCGTCACCATTGTTCAGAACTTTCCTGATCCGACTGAAATAGGGGCGATTCAACTTTACCTGAAAGAAAAGGAAATCGATTCCTTCCTGATCAACCAGGACCAGCTGACGTTTGACGCCATAAAGAACTCCGACTTGGTGATTTGGAATGACCTGGGTTTCGGCATGGAGGGAATTACCGACAAGGACGTGCTCACTTACTTGCAGGCCCATGAAGCGCGGATTCCACTCTACTTCATTGGAGATGACCTGGCTTCATCGATGGATCACCTGCGCACCAGTAAAACAGTCTGGTCAGACCTGCTGCACTTGCGTTATGGAACGAACGGTGCCTTCATGCTCCCGGTGAGAATAACGACACCGTCACACGCGGTCGTTCAAGGGCCCTACGGATCAGTCGGAGACTTCACCTACGCGAGCGACTCAGATGAAGCCCAAGCGACATCGACGGGTGAAGTGGTGTTGGGTACGTACGAAAAGGGAACCGTGCTTGTCGCGCATGAGCATCCTCAGACCGGCGTTCGGACTGTCACGCAGAACTTCATGGTCTTCAACGACTCGGATCCTCATGGAATCGTGGAGAGAAGGAAACTGTTTCTGAATGCCGTCGCGTGGCTCCTGGCTTCGCCGATCAAGACGCGCATGGACCGATCACAATGAAGCTGACCCCCCAGGAACAGCAAAGCAAAAGTCTGGTTGAGCAAGCTTGCTTGGAATAAGCTCCCTCGTTGTGCGGCTTGCAACGCCCCTTCCGATCCTGGCCCTTCTGGCGGCTTGCGCCAACCCCGATTCACGACAGATGCTCGAACCATCGGTTTCCGAGTCTAACTTGAGGTCCACCGTCGAGAAGCTCGTCTCGTTCGGGACGCGCAACAGCATCTCGACGAAGGGTGTGGGTAAGGCGGCGGCGTGGCTCAGGGGGGAGTTCGAGAGGATTCCACGACTGGAAGTCTCTTACCATGAGTTCACCGATCCCAGTCCCAGGCTGAAGCGCGGCGGCGAGTCCGTGCCCCAGAGAAACGTCATCGCCAGGCTGCGCGGGAAGACGCGCCCCGACGAGGTCATCGTCTTCGGCGCCCATTACGATTCGCTCAACCTCGGCGAAAGGGACAATCCGGACGTGATCGCGCCCGGCGCCAACGACAACGCGACGGGGACGGCGGGAGTCCTCGAAGCCGCGCGCATCCTCAGCCAGACCGAACACGACCGAACGATCATCTTCGCGTGCTTCACCGCCGAGGAGCAGGGGCTCATCGGCGCGTTTCACTTCGCCAAGAGCCTGAAGGAAAGCGAGACGAAAGTCGTCTGCATGCTCAACAACGACATCATCGGCGGCGCCAAGGACGACGACGGGAAGCCGCTCAACGACAACTCGCTGCGGTGCTACTCGGCGCCGCCCCAGGAGTCCGATTCCCGGCGGTTCGCCCGGCTGGCGAAACTCGTCGTCGAGCGGCGGATCCCGGATTTCAAAGTGCTCATCCAGGAAACTATCGACCGGCCGAGGCGGGGCGGCGACCACCAGTCGTTCAACAAGCACGGCTTCACGGCGATCCGGTTCATCGAGGCGGTCGAGACCGACAAGCTTCACCACACCGCGGGCGACGTCATCGAGCGGATCCACTTCCCGTACCACGTCCGCGTCGTGCGCGCGGACATCGCGCTCCTCGCGAACCTCGCGTCGGCCCCGCCGGCGCCCGAGGCCCCCGAGGTGAGCGTCGATGGCTCCACGGTCTCGATCTCCTGGGATCCCGTGGACGGCGCGACCGGGTACATCGTCGGCGGCCGGCGCGGGAGGCTGGAGTTCGAAGACAGGGTCGAGACGACCAGACATCACGCGACATTGACGCTCGAAGGCGATCAGCCGCTCACCGCATGCGTCGCCGCGGTCGACGCGCGCGGGAATATCTCGCTCTTCTCGCCTGAAACCGCCCTCAAGTAATCCACAAGCTCGCGTCGCCGTAGCTGAAGAAACGGTACTTCTCCTTCACCGCCTCGGCGTACGCCGCCAGAACCCGCTCGCGACCCGCGAACGCGCACACCAGCATCAACAGCGTGCTCTTCGGCAGGTGGAAGTTCGTCAGGAGCGCATCCACGACTTTGAACTCGAACGGCGGGTGGATGAATAGGTTCGTCTCCCCCGCCGCCTTTCCCGTCCGGGCCCACGCCTCGAGCGTCCGCGTCGACGTCGTGCCTACCGCGACGACACGATCCGCCTTGTCGATTGCCTTGAGCGTCGCAGCGGGAATCTCGTACCGCTCGGGCTCCATCACGTGATCTTCGATGTTCTCCGCGCGCACCGGCTTGAACGTCCCCGTGCCCACGTGCAGAGTCACCCGCGCGATTTCGATTCCGATGCGATCGAGCAGCTCTCGAGTGAAATGGAGACCCGCCGTCGGCGCCGCGATCGAGCCCGCCCGCTCGGCGTAGACCGTCTGGTACCGCTCGAGATCCGCCGCGTCCGGCGCGCGCTTGATGTAGGGGGGAAGCGGGGCGCGCCCCAGCCGCTCAACGATCTCCCGCCCGCCCTGGAAGGCCACCTCCCACGCCTCGCCCCGGCGGTTCCCCAGAGTGCACGTGGATCCGTCCTCGAGGCGAAGCACCTCGCCGGGCTTGAGGCGGCCGCCTGAATCCAGGAGCGCTTCGCCGCGCCCGGGCAGCAACAGCGCCTCGACCTTGCCCCCGGTCGCCCGGGTGAGGATCAACCGGGCCGGAACCACCCTTGTGTCGTTGAGGACGAGCAGGTCCCCGGGGCGCAGGAACCGGGGCAGATCGACGAACGCGCGGTGCTCGATCGGGCCCCCGGAAAGGGGCACAACCATCATCCGGGAGGCGTCCCGCGAGGGGGCCGGGACCTGCGCAATCAGTTCCGGGGGAAGGGGATAGTCGAAGTCCCGAGATTTCATCTTGACTCGAAGTCAGGGCATTATAAAATCGATTTCGGAATCCAACCATTTCGCCGCGGGGGCATTGCGATGATCCGCTTCAGCCTCGCCTTGGCTTTGATCGCCGTCGCGGCGGCGCCCCAGGATGGGGGTTCGCCTCCGCCCAAGGTGGAAGCCAAGGCCCCGGCCGCCGGCGACCGCACCGACGTCAAGATCGAGTCCACGATCGAGCTCGAGATCGAAGCCTCCAGCAACCAGGAAGGCGAGCCCAAGCAGACCCGCCAGCTCTCCTACGCCCGCACGCTCGAGTGCTCGCAGGTCGTCCAGTCCGTCGCCGACGGCGGGGTGCCGACCTGGCGTGTCACGGTCGGCTCCGCGAAGGTGCAGCGATCCGGAACCAACATCGCGCCGGTGACCGAGACCTCGGAGATCGAGAACAAGTCGTACATCATCACTCGCGGCGAGAAGGGCCGCGTCGTGAAGGCCGAGAACGGCGATCCGACGCCCGCCGACGCCTCCGGACTGGGCGCCTGGGAGGACTTCGGCAAGCTGCTTCCGGCGGGCGAGGCCAAGGAAGGCGCGACCTGGCAGGTCGACGCGGCGACGATCACCGCGCTCATTTCCATTCCGGACGTGGCGGCGCCGACGGGAACGTTCGACGCGAAGGTCGAGAGCTCCGTCGAAGGGAAGCTGACCGTGTTCTTCTCGGGCGAGCTCAAGGGAAAGACGGCGAAGGGCTTCGAGACCTCGCTGAAAGTCGCCGAAGGGCGGCTCGACTACGACTCGGCCAAGAACCGGCCGGTCTCACTCGCGATCACGGGCTCGCTCACCGCCGAGAAGCCCCTCACCCAGAAGGTCAGCAAGGCGAAGGAACTCCGCCAGGTCGATGAGGCGGTCGGCACCGTCAAGGTGAAGACCAGCAAGCTCGAAGTGAAGGCCGAGTTCAAGTAGGGGAGCTTCCAGCTCCATGCCCCGAACCTCCCAGCTGGGCTTCGAGCTCCAAGCTCCCAGCCAGAGGCTTCAAGCTCCCAGCTTCAAATCACGCGGCTGAATTGCTGACAACTGATTGCTGACCGCCGAGATCTGCGCCACCCCGACGTCGTCGACGTAGATCCGCTTGACCCTTCGCCCCAGGCCGCACGTGATCTCGTACGGGATCGTGCCGATCGTCGCGGCCAGCTCGTCGCACCGGATCTCCTCGACGCCGTCGCGCCCGATGAGCGTGACCTCGTCGCCGACGGCGGTCTCCTCGAGGTCGCCGACGTCGAGCATGACGTAGTCCATCGTGACCGTTCCCACGACCGGCACGCGGCGGCCGCGGACGAGCGCGCTCGCCCGGTTGGACAGCAGCCGCGGGTAGCCGTCGTTGTAGCCGACGGGGCAGGTCGCGATCCGCGTGGGCCGCGTGCTCCGCCACGTCTGCTCGTAGCCCACCGGCGTTCCCGCCGGCACGCCCTTGAGGAACGCGATCCGCGTCTTCAGCGAGAGGATCGGCGAAAGCGGGATGTTGAGCTTCCGGAACAGGCCGGGATCCAGCCCGTACAGGGTGTTTCCGGTGCGCACCATGTCGAAGCGGGACTCGGGGAACGTGAGCATCCCCGCGCTGTTCGCGGCGTGGAGGACCGGCGGCCGGATGCCGATCGCCTTCAGCGCCTCGACGGCTTCGTGGAACCGGTCGAGCTGCTCACGCGTCTGGGCCGCGTTCGCCGTGAATGCGCTGGAGAGGTGGGTGCAGAGCCCCTCGAGCTCGAGATTGCGCCGCGACTGGATCTCGCGCGCGATCTCCCCCGCGCGGTGGGGCGACGCGCCGAGCCGTCCCATGCCGGTGTCGATCTTGAGGTGGAGCCGGAGGAGCCGGTGCTGCCGCCGCGCCTCGTCGTCCAGGAGGTCGAGCAGGTCGGGCGAGTGCACGCTCACCGCGACGTCGGCTTCGACGACCTTGGGGATCTCCTCCTCGATGATCGCGCCGAGGATGAGGATCGGGCCGGTGATGCCGCTTTCGCGGAGCTGGAGCGCCTCGGCCGAATCGCCGACGCCGAGCGCGTCGCATCCAGATTTCAGAGCGTGCCAGGCGACCGGCACGGCGCCGTGGCCGTAAGCGTCGGCCTTGACGACGGCCATGATCCGCGGGGTGGGGCCGACCTCGCGGCGGACGGTGGCGATGTTGCGGCGAAGCGCCGGGAGATCTATTTCAGCCCAAACCCGATGACCCCTCATCCTCTCTCCGTTTACCGTTAGCCGTTCGCCATTACGTTTGCCGTCTACCGCCTGCCGTCGGACGGCGAACGGCGAACAGCGGACGTAACGGCTGACGGTTAACGGCTTACGTCTTTGGTCCGAACTTCTCCTCGGCCTCGGTCTTTCTCAAGTACAGCGGGACGAGCGTCGCCGCGTCGTGCCGCTGGCCCGCGCGATGGCGCTCCAGTCCGAGCGACGCGACGAGCGACGGCTTCGGAGTCCACAACTCGCGCGGGGCCGCCTTCGCTCCGCGAGCGGTGAACAGCGCCTCGTGACGCTCCAAGGCGTCGCCGACGACCACCGCTCCCGCCGGAACCCGCGCGGCGAACGCCTCGGGCAGTTCCGCCATCATTTCGGTCGTGCGCTCCGGTCCGCCGGAGCGGATCTCGTACAGCGCGCCATACACCTGGTCCCACTTGGCGTCGATCGCCGTCACGAGGACCGGTCCCAGTCCTTTCCCCGCTTCCGCGAGTACATCGAGCGACGGGACGCCGATCAGCGGCCGGCCCAGCGCGTACGCCAGGCCTTTCGCCGCGGAGAGCCCCACGCGCAGGCCCGTGTACGACCCGGGCCCGATGTCGACGGCGACGAGGCCCAGATCCGCGGGGCCCTTGCCCGCCGCCCGCAGGAGGCGGTCGGCCGCCGGCGCGATCTCGCGTCCATGGACCATCCCCGCTTCGAAAAGGGCCTCGCCCAGCGCGCGGCCGTCCTCGAGGAGGGCGACCCCGCCGCGGGGCCCCGAGGACTCGACGCCGAGCACGAGCATGGGGGGTCCGCCTGAGGGAAGTATAAGCCGCTAAATCATAAATTACAAATCATAAATTACATATGGCGCGCCTTGCCGGAGGGCCCACCATACGGTAGAAGTAGGGTTCCTTGAAACTCTCCCGCCTGCGCAAAGTCACCTGGCGCCTGATCCTTGTCTACAGCCTCATCATCTTCCTCGTCGTCTGCGCCGAGCACGACGAACGGAAGTACCTCCGCGGGTGGTTCTGGGCCGGTTTCGCCCTGGTGTTCGCCGGCGAGTGGATCCGGATGTGGGCGGCGGGCCACCTCGTCAAGAACAAGGTCCTGACCTTCACGGGCCCCTACGCGTACGTCAAGAACCCCCTCTACATCGGCACGTTTTTCTGCATGACCGGCTTTGCGATCATGGCCAAGGGCGATCCGGCGGCCGTCTGGTGGCAGGCCTACATGAACTGGATTCTGCTCGGCCTCGTCGTCCTCGGCTTCGTCGTTTACTACGCGCCGCACAAGCAGAAGCGCGAGGGCGACCGCCTGCGCGACCTCTTCGGGGAGGCGTGGGACCACTACGACCGCGCCGTCCCCGGCTACTTCCCGAGGCTCACCCGCTACGAACGCGCGTCGAACGCGCCGTGGAGCTGGGCCGCGACGTGCGAGAACAGCGAGCAGTGGACGCCGTTCGCGATCGCCGCCGGGGCGCTTGCCATCCTCTTCAACAAGCAGCTCATCGATTTCGTCATGTCCGCCGTCGGTAAGATAACGGGATGACCGTTCTCCGGGACAAGGGCGGATTTCTATCACCCGTCATCCGCCTCGTCCCCCACGACGGCGGCCGCGCGGTCCTCAAGGATTTCCGGGACCGCAATCCCGTCACGCGCAGCGTGCTCGGGCCGATCCTCGTCCGCCGCGAGCACGCGATCCTCCAGCGCCTGGCGGGCATCCCTGGAATCCCACGCGCGTTCGGGGTCGTC
>DASTON010000234.1:0-5875 GCA_035762525.1 Planctomycetota bacterium
CACCGGATCGTCTCGGCGAAGGTGAAGCGGCCGCTCAAGATCGCGATCATCGCCGACATCCAGACCGACGAGATCGGCGACTACGAGCGCCGCGCCCTTGAGCTGGCGAAGGCCGAGAACCCCGACCTGGTCCTGTTCGCCGGCGATTACCTCCAGGAACACGACGACGCGCGCCGGAAAGTGCTCATCCGCGACCTGCGCGTCCTGCTGAAGGAGTGCGGATTCAAGTTCGGGGTCGCCGTCGAAGGCAACTGCGACTACGACGACTGGCCGGAGATCTTCGAAGGGACGGGCGTCGAACTGACGAGAGAGACTCGCGAGTACCGACATGGGGACGTCCAGATCACGGCGCTCAGCCTGATGGACTCCGAGTACGCCAACCAGGCCAAGATCGGCCCGTCGGAGCGGTTTCACATCGTGCTGGGCCACATTCCCAACTTCGCCGAGGGCAACGTGCAGGCCGACCTGTTGGTGGCCGGCCACACGCACGGCGGCCAGGTGCGGTTGCCGGGAATCGGGCCCCTGATCACGCTGTCGAGGATCCCGAGGTCGTGGGCGGCCGGTTTGACGGAACTAGGAGACCGGACGCTGATCGTGTCGCGCGGAATCGGAATGGAACGGGGCCCCGCGCCGCGTCTTCGCTTTCTCTGCCGCCCCGAGCTGGTGATCGTTGATGTCGTCCCGGGAGGTAGGAATTCGGAATGAGGAATGGAATGGGGAATCAGGAATCTTCTCTCTTAGGGGAGCGCATCACGTATCACGCATAACGCATTACGGGGATCGTTCCACACGTCGAATCCGTCCCCGTGATTCGTGATGCGTGATGCGTGATGCCGGCTAGGGTCCCTCAATCCAAATCTTCCGCCCGCACTTCGAGCACGTCACCGCGGGAGCCGCGAACGTGGGGCTCAGCTGGGTCGCCGCCCCGCACTCGCACTTGAACGACTCCCATCCGCGGCCGCGGCGCTGGTAGGTCATCGGCGCGTCGGCGGTCGGCGCGGTATGCGCGGCAGGCAGGTCGTTCGTGCGTCCGCATCGCGGACACTTCACCGCGGGCCCCTTGAAGTCGCCCGGCACGCGGATGTTCACGCCGCACGCGCACGCCAGCATGAGGAGCTCGTTCAGCCGGCCGACGAGCGCCTCGACTTCCCGCAAGTGCCCCACCCGGTCGGGGCCCGACTCGGACTCGGGCGACGGCGCGCGGATCGACAGGGCCTCGGCGACCGTGAGCGTGCGCGCGCCGATGCACCGGTCCTTGCCTCCGTGCATCCGGCGGTACGCCTCCTCGTACGCGGAATACCCCGCGCCCGCCATCCCGCGCAGGATCTTCACGCGGTCCTCGGTGGGCGGGTGGGTCGAGAAGAGCGCCGCCGCGATGAACGCCTGCATCGGGTTCACGATGTACATGGGCGCGAGCACCTTGTTGGCCGTCGTCGATTCGTCCTCCGCCATCCGGCGGCCGAAACTGCCCGAAATCTTCTCGAGCGCCGACGCCAGACCCTCGGGGTAGCGCGTGAAGCGCGCGCCGCACGCGTCGGCCAGATACTCGCGCCGCCGCGAACACGCGAGATAGAGCAGCCGCGCGAAGAGCGGCGCCAGGATCACGGCGAGGAGCGCGATCAGCAGGACGGCGGGATGGGTTCCCTTGCCCCGGCCGCGCGACCGCCCGCCCCACCCCATCGTGCGCAGGACCACCTCGGAGATGATCACGATCGCGCCGAGCATGACCCCGGCCATGGTCATGAAGAACGTGTCTCGGTTGGTGATGTGCCCGATTTCGTGGCCGACGACGCCCTGCAGTTCATCGCGGTTGAGCCGCTTGAGGAGGCCCGTCGTCACCGCGACCGCGCCCTTGTTCTTTCCCCGGCCGACCGCGAACGCGTTGGGGCTCGGGTCGTCGATCAGGTAGACCTCGGGCATGAACGGCAGGCCCGACGCGATCTTCATTTCCTCGACGACGTTCCAGACCTGCGGCGCGTCCTCGGCCGCGATCTTCCTCCCGCCCGCGGAGAGGAGGAGGAGCGAGTCGCCCCCCAGCGCCGCGACGGCCCAGAGGACGAGCCAGAGCGCGAGGGCGAAGAGGATCCCGAAGACGCCGCCGTCGGGCGAGATCCACAGCCCGACCGCGAACCCGACGCAGACGAGGAGGGCCCCCATCAACGATATGAGAAGCCAGGATCGACGGGTATTGGCGGCGATTGCCTCCCACATGGTGAAGACGTTCTCCGTTTACCGTTCACCGTTACGTTTGCCGTTTCTCGTTTGCCGGTGGACGGCAAACGGTGAACGTCACGGCTAACGGCAAACGGTTAACGTCCTAGAACTTCACCTTGGGGGCTTCCTTCTGCGCGGCGTCCGTGATCTCGAAGGACGTCGCCGCCTGGAAGTGGAACATCCCCGCCAGGATGTTCGACGGGAACGACTCGAGCTTCGTGTTGTACTGCATCACGCTGTCGTTGTAGAACTGCCGCGCGAAGGCGATCTTGTTCTCCGTCGACGAGAGCTCCTCCTGGAGCGCGAGGAAGTTCGTGTTCGCCTTGAGCTGGGGGTACTGCTCGACGACGAGCATGAGCCGGCCGAGCGCGCCGCTCAATCCCGCCTCCGCCTTGATCTTGTCGTCCACGCTGCCGGCGCCCATCGCCTGGTTGCGCGCCGCGATCACGTTCTCGAGCGTCTTCTGCTCGTGCGTCGCGTAGCCGCGGACGGTCTCGACGAGGTTGGGGACCAGGTCGTGCCGGCGCTTGAGCTGGACGTCGATCTGCGACCAGGCGTTCTTCGTCTGGTTGCGGGCCGCGACGAGGCCGTTGTAGATGCCGATCGCCGCCAGCGCGACGAGCACGAACAGCCCGCCGAACACCAGGAGCAGGATGATCACGATGGACATGAAGTTCTCCTCCTAGCCAGACATCAGAAATCAGAAATCAGACATCAGACATCAGTCCGGACGTCCGTTGTGACGTCGGACTCTTCGATTTCGGCCTTCGGCCCTCGGACCTGGGACGTAGGACTCCCTCTTCTTCCTCAGGCGCTCCATATTTCGTTTTTGAACATGTCTTTCAGGAAACCGCCCAGCTCTCCCCCATCCGCCCTGATTACCCCGGCGATCTCCCCCTTGTCGAACCAGATCCCGTGCCCGTAGGGGCACCGGTCCAGGATGACCGTCCCGAAGCTGACCGCCGTCATCGGCGCGCTGCAGCGCACGCACTTCCGTTTTCCGCGGGGCGATTCGCCCGCCGACTTCAGCGCCGCGCGCAGCTTCTTGGACCCTCCGGACCGGTCGGCGATTTCCTCGATCTCGCCCGCATCGAGCCACGCCCCGCCGCACTTCTGGCAGTGGTCGGTCTCGATGCCCTCGAGCTCGAACGTCACCAAAGGCTCGCCGCACTCGGGACACATTCGGATCATTATGACGGCACATGAGGTTCCGGCATTACCGAAATTCACCCGACCAACAAGCGCCTCTCGGAAACGATTTCAGATTGGAGATTTGAGATTTCAGGCTCCGGCCTCAAATCACCAATCGCAAATCTCAAATCGTCTTCTGGTCTGTAGACTCTCGGATCTATGTCCTACGAAGTCTCCTATGAGAACGTTCTCCGGGTGGCTCCGTCGGTCCAGGCCAGTCTTAAGCGGACCCGCCTCGTCCCCAGTGCGTGGCTCCCCGGGGTCTTCCTCAAGTGCGAGAACGAGCAGGAGACGGGCTCGTTCAAAGTTCGGGGCGCGCTGGCGAAGCTCGCCGGGGCCAAGCGCGACTGCGTCTCCGCGAGCGCCGGCAACCACGGGCTCGGGCTGGCGTGGGCGGCGCGCCGGCTGGGCGTCCGGTGCACGATCTACGTCCCGCGCACCGTTCCGGCCGTGAAGGCGGAGCGGATCGCCGCGCTCGGGGCGACGCTCGTCAAGGCGCCGTTCGACACGTTCGATCCGACGCAGGACTACGCGCGCGAGCGGATGGGCGACGCGATGTGGGTCTCGGCCTACGACGACCCGGACGTGATCGCGGGCAACGGCGGGACGACGGCGCTCGAGATCTTCGAGGACGGGCCGGTGGATGCCGTCGTCGTGCCCTGCGGCGGCGGCGGGCTCGCCATCGGCGCCGGCATCGTCGCCCATCGCCACGGCGCGAAGGTCATCGGCGTGAATTCGGAGGCGTCGCCGGGCATGTGGCTGTCGCGGCGCGACGGCCGGGCCCACGAGACTATCGAATCGCAACCCACGATCGCCGAGGGCATCGAGGGGGGCGTCGCGGACTCGACCTACCGCCTCGGGCTCACGTACATCGACGACGTGGTCACGGTCTCCGAAGCGGCGATCGGCCGCGCGGTTGCGGACGTCAAGCGCCGCGAGGGGATGGCGATCGAGGGGTCGGCCGCGGCAGCGGTCGCGGCGGTCGTCGAAGGCAAAGTCCCGCGCAATTTCAGGCGCGTCGTCGTGGTATTGACGGGAGGCAACATCGATCCGGCCCGGCTGGAGAACCTGTTAAGATCCCACCCATGAAGCTGCTCCTGGCGCTCGCGCTCCTCGCCCAGCAGCAACAGGGCGACGACAAGGTCCCGCCGCCCGAGGAGATCAACAAGGCGATCGACCGCGGAGTGGAGGTTCTCCTGCAGTCGGTCGACGTCGACGCGGGCCATCCGTGGCTCCGCTGCGACGAGCTGCTCCTTTTCGCGCTCGCCCACGCCGGAAAGATGTCCGACGCCCGCGCGAGGAAGCTGCTCGACCGGGTCCTGAAGTCCGACATGAACGCGGCCGAGCACCCCACCTACAACGTCTCCCTGCGGGCGATGGCGCTGGCCCAGATCGACCCCGTGAAGCACCAGGTCGCGATCGCCCAGTGCGCGTGGTGGCTCGTGAACGCCCAGACCGACAACGGCCAGTGGGATTACTGGAGCCTGAAGGACAAGCCGCCGACGTCGTTCCCGAAGATCGCGTGGCCGGGCAAGCAGGCGACGGGAGAAAAAACTGAGTCCAAGATGGGCCTGCAGGTGAAGCGGGTGGCGCCGTGGGCCGACCGCCCGCCGACCATCAACAAGGTCCTCCGCAACACTTCGACCGCGCAGTACGCGACGCTCGGGCTCTATGCCGCTCACCGGGCGAAGGTCATCATTCCCAACGAGATCTGGGACCGGACTCTGAAGAGCGTGCTCAGCGGGCAGAACCGCGGGGGCGGCTGGGCGTACATCCATCACGAGGACAAGGGCAACGACTGGATCAAGGAGGCGTCGGGCCTGGGGCAGGTCAACCGGTCGATGACGGCGAGCCAGCTCTCGGTCCTGGCGGTGCTGAAGGCGGTGCTGGAGACGCCTCCGCGCGACATCGACTCCGCGATGGACCGCGGGTTCAAGTGGCTGGCGGAGGACCTGATCCTGAAGCGGGCGGGCGCGATGAAGGGCCCGACGTACAAGGGCGCGGACACGACGAGCGTGTACTGGCACTACTGGCTCTACAGCGTCGAGCGCGCGGGGATCCTGTGGGGGCGCGAGCGGATCGGCGACAAGTGGTGGTACGCGCAGGGGGCGAACGAGCTCCTGCGGCTCCAGAACCCGGACGGCTCGTGGGGGCAGGATTTCGGGACGTGCACCGACCGCCCCGCGGACACGGCGTTCGCGGTCCTCTTCCTCAAGCGCGCGGTCCCGCCACCGGTCGCGACGGGCGGGAAAGAAGAGAAGTAGCCCCGTGCCGGGATTCGAACCAGAGCCCTATCTGCCCTGTCCGTGCGGCAGCGGGGAGAAATACAAGTTCTGCTGTCGCGACAAGCACCGGGCGATGAAGCGGGAAGCCGCCTTCCAATCGTCCGAGTTCAACGTCGCCCGGGCGCAGGAGTTGCATCGGCAGTCGCTCGCCTTCGTCGAGGCCAGCCGGCCCGCCGAAGCCATTC
>DASTON010000235.1:0-3201 GCA_035762525.1 Planctomycetota bacterium
CGGCCTCCCGGAGCGTCGTGACCTTGTCCGCCACTTCGGGCGGCGTGCCTTCGACCTGCTCCCCGATGCGCTCGTCGGGCGTCTTCCAGAGTCCCTCGGGCCCCTTGACCAGGATCCGGGCCCCGTTGCGCGCGGATTGGAATCCGTCGATGCGCGCGGTGAGAAGGTCCGGCGGGACGAACACGCCCTGGCGGGTGAAGCGCCCTCCGACGCGGTAGGCGTACGACGCCTTGGCCGTGGCTTCGATCGCAGCCTTGACGACGTCAATAGGAGCGGGATCTTGAATCGGGTGGAGCAACAGGGCGGCTAGCGCGAGGCGCTTCATGCCGCCATTCTGAATCCACAATCCTCAATCGACAATCCACAATCCGGCGTCACTCGGTTCTCAAAGCTTCAATTGGATCCAGTCCCGCCGCTTTGACCGCCGGGAACGTGCCGAAGACGATTCCGGTCGTGGCCGCCACGGAGAAGGCGATGATGATCGCGATCGGCGGCACGGCCGTCTGCCAGCCGGCCGCGGACTGGATGACGTGGGCGCCGCCGATGCCGAACCCGAGGCCCACGAGCCCGCCGAGGCACGACAGGACGACGCTCTCCATCAGGAACTGGCGGCGGATGTCGCGCTTGCGGGCGCCGAGCGCGCGCCGCGTGCCGATCTCCTTTTTCCGCTCGGCGACGTTGGCCAGCATGATGTTCATGATCCCGATGCCGCCGACCAGGAGCGACAGGGCCGCGATCGAGATCATCACGATCGCGAACGTCCGCTGCGTCTTCTGGCTCTGGCGCAGGAGCTCGAGGGGCACCACGATCTCGTAGTCGTTCTGGGGGTGCGTCCTCGACACGGCGCGCTCCAGGATGCGGCCCACGGGGATGATCGCCTCCTCGCGCGCCACGGCGACGATCGCCTCGTCCACCTCGACGCGGATCGCCTCCATGGATCCGGAGGACCGCTTCACCGACGTCGCGCCAAAGTCCTTCATCATGGCCGAGTAGGGGACGTAGACGAGGTTGTTCAGGTTCGCGACCTGGACGGGGCCGCCCGACTTGATCGGCTTCTCGTCGGCGATGCCGACCACCATGAAATACTGACCCCCCACGCGCACCTGCTGGCCGCGCCACGACTTGGTCCGGAAGAGCTTGCGACGCGCCTCGGCGCCGACGACGCAGACGGGGCGGCCCTCCTCGAGGTCGAGGTCCGTCAGCAGCCGCCCCTCCTCGGCCGTGAACCGGAGCACCTTGAAGAGATCCGGCGTCGTCCCGATGACGCGGATGTCCGTCTTGATGTCCGCGGACCACACGTCCTGGCGGATCTCCCGCAGCGGCACGACGGTCTCGATGTCCGGCGACAGCTCCTTGAAGTGGTCCAGCTCCTTCCGGGTCAGGCCGTACCGGAGGATCCAGTTCTGGTTCTGCTGGTCCTGCTGCTTGCGGTCCGCCGCCACCGGCTTGATGCTCTTCACGCGGATGTTGTTGACGCCCAGGATCCGGATCTGCTCGAGGGTCTCCTTCCGCGCGCCCTCGTTGATCGACATCATCGCGATGACGGCCGCGACGCCGATGATGACGCCGAGGCTCGTCAGGACCGCCCGGAACTTGTGGAGCGCGAGGCTCCTCATGGCGAGTCGGGCGGTCTGGAGGAAGTTCACGCGGCCACCGCCTCCGGCTGCATGCGGCCGTCCTTGAGCCGCAGGATGCGCGTCGTCTTCGCCGCCAGCTCGGGGTTGTGCGTGACCATGACGATGGTGCGCCCCTTCTGGTGCAGGTCCTCGATCATCCCCGCGATGACGTCCGCGGTGGCCGTGTCGAGGTTTCCGGTGGGCTCGTCGGCGAGCAGGATGAGCGGATCGTTGACGAGCGACCGCGCGATGGCGACCCGCTGCATCTCGCCGCCCGAGAGCTGACCCGGGCGGTGATGGCGGCGGGGCGTCAGCCCGACCTGGTCGATGAGCTCCGCGGCGCGCCGGTGGCGCTCGGACGCGGAGATGCCGGCGTACAGCATGGGAACCTCGACGTTCCCCATCACGTCCAGCTGGGGAAAGAGGTTGAAGGACTGGAAGATGAACCCGATCTTTCGATTCCGGATGGCGGAGCGCGCGTCGTCGTTCATCCCGCCGACTTCCTCGCCGCCGAGGTAGTACGTCCCCCCGGTGGGGCGGTCGAGGAGTCCGAGCAGGTTGAGGAGGGTCGACTTGCCGGATCCCGACGGACCCATGATGGAGACGTACTCGCCGGGCTCGATGGCGACCGAGACGTCGTTGAGCGCGGCCACCGGGACCACGCCGCGCGTGTACGCGCGGCAGAGGCCCTCGATCCGGACGATAGGCTCTCCCATGTGAACTACTTGGAAGCGCCCTTCGAGGGATCGAACAGCGTGACGCGCTCCCCTTCCTTCAGCCCTTCGAGGATCTCGATGACGTCCTGGTTGGCGCGGCCCGTCTTCACGACGCGCTTGGTCGGGGGGCTGGCGACGACGTAGCACAGCGTCTCGCCGTCCTTCTCGAAAATCGAATCGATGGGAACGTGGACCACTCCCTTCACGTCCTCGATCAGGATCTCGGTCTTGCACTTCATGCCCGGCCGGATCCGCGCGTCGACGCCCTCCATGTCGATTTCGACGTCGAATTTCGAGCCGCCGTCACTGGCCCACCACTGCTGCTGGCCCGAGACGCGGCTTACCTTGGCCACCTTGCCGGTGAACGTCGTGTTGGGGATCGCTTCGGGCCGGATCTGCACCGTGAGACCGGCGCTCACCTTGTTGACGTCCCCTTCGTTGACCTGGAGGTTGACCTTGTAGGCGGAGAGATCCGGGATCGTCACGAGCGGATTGTGGGGATGGACCTTGCCCCCGACCTTGAGCTCCTGCTGCTGGCCGCCCCACCACCGCTGGCGGGGATCGCCGTAGAGCACGATGCCTTCGCTCGGAGACTTGATCGTCATCCCGTCCCGGTCGGACTTCAGTTTCCGGAGGTGGTCTTCCTTGTTTCGCAGCGCGGTCTGGGCGCGCAGGAGCGCCGATTCCTTCTGGTTCGTGGCGGACATGACGGCCACCTTCTGGCCGGCCTGGAACATCTCGTCGTCCTTGACCAGGGCCTCGAGCCGGGAGGTCTCCCGGGGGTTGTCG
This sequence comes from Planctomycetota bacterium, assembly GCA_035762525.1. Classification (GTDB taxonomy): domain Bacteria; phylum Planctomycetota; class MHYJ01; order MHYJ01; family JACPRB01; genus DASRJF01. The sequence goes on from DASTON010000235.1 coordinate 3,122, forward strand.
TACGTCTTGAGCAGGGTCATGGCCTTCTCGGCCAGGTCCAGGTTCGTCCGCGCCTTGTCGAGCGCCTGGATTCCCTTGTC
>DASTON010000236.1:0-3162 GCA_035762525.1 Planctomycetota bacterium
TGCATTTCTTGCCGTGACGCTTCGGGTGCCCGGGAACTATCACGGTGCATTCCCAGTACGCCTTGACGCAGGTGTCCATCTTCTCGACCTTGCCCTTGCACTTCTTGCAGTCGCCCTTGTCGACCTGGTCCGACGCGGGCCATCTCTTGCAGCCGGCGCAATAGTCCAGCTGCTCCGTCCTGGCGAGGTCGCACTTCTTGTATTCCCGCATGCCGCCCCGGCCGTCCTGCGCCGGCGTCCACCCGCACGCCAGGACCGCCGCGCAAATGGCGATGATGATCCGGATCATGGCTCCTCCCATTCCTGGAACGCCCACTAATGTAGACGCCGGGCGGCGCAATGGAGTGAATGCGGAGTCACACGGCGATTCCAGATTTCCGATTGGAGATTCCAGGACGGATCCGCCCTGAAATCGGAAATCGGGAATCCGAAATCGCTCATTGTCGCCCTGATCCGGGTGACTACTCTTCGCCGCCGTGCGGGAACTTCGTCGACTCGGCGCAGACCTTCTTCGCCTTCCCCTCGCACTTCTCCTTGTGCTTGAGGTCCGCCTCCTTCAGCGCGCGGGCCTTGCAGGCGCCGCACTCGAGCCACACCAGCGCGAGCGAGGGCGTCTCGGTGCAGCAGGTCTTGGACGTGCAGCAGTTCTTGGCGTGCCGCTTCGGCGAGCCGTGCATCTTGGGGCAGTCCCAGTACACCTTGACGCATGTCTCCATCTTCTCGACCTTGCCCTTGCACTTCTTGCAGGCGCCCTTCTCGACCTGGTCCGACGCGGGCCACCCCTTGCATCCGGCGCAATAGTCGCGCGACTCCACCTTCGCCAGGTCGCACGCTTTCTCCTCCTGGGCGCCGCCCCCCATGTCCTGGGCCGCCGACCAGCCGCAGAGCGCCGCGACCGCGGCTCCGATGACGATCTTGCGCATGAAGTCTCCTGTCGTTCGACCGGCGGCCATTATAGGCGCTTCGCGGCGGCGGCGATCGACTTCAGCTTTCCCTCGGCGGCCGCGGCGGAGGCGACGGGATTGTCGGCGAAGGTGGCGAAGCCGCAGTCGGGATTGAGCAGGACGCGTTCCCGGCCGAAGAGATCGACGGCCTTCTTCGCGCGATCGAACACTTCGTCCGCCGATTCGACGCGCGGCGACTTCTGGTTGACGACGCCGACGCCGATCCGGCGGTCGTCCGGCAGGCCCTTGAGCACCTCGATCTCGCCGGCGCGCGGGGTGCAGAGCTCCAGGAAGTAGGCGCCGACGTCGAGGCTGCGGAGGAGCATCGTCAGGGGGCGGTAATCCCCGGTCAGCGCGGCGCTTTCGTCGGGCGTCCAGTTGCCGCGGCACACGTGGACGGCCGTCCGGTCGCGGGGCGCTCCCTTCACGACGGCGTTGATCAGGTCGCGGGCGAACTCGAGCTCCGTCTGGACGTCCTGCTTCGCGCTCAACGCGCCGCACATGAACGTGCGGCCCGATTTCGGACCGGTGTGGACGACTTCGGTCAGGACGGGCTCGTCGAACTGGACGATCGCCGCTCCCGCCGCGAGCAGCGCGAAGAGCTCCTCGCGCAGGACACGGACGATGTCTTTCGCGAGTTCTTCGCGCGACGCGTAGGCGCGGTCGGAAATGCACTCCATCCACATGACGCGGCCCAGGAGGTACGGGCCCGGGAGCGCGACCTTGATCGGGCGTCGAGTGAGCGTCTTGACGAAATCGAGCTCGTGGCCCGCGATGGGGCGGCTCCGGCCGAGCTTTCCGAAGACGGCCGGGTGGCGCACCTCGGAGGCGGGAACGTCGAGCGCCTTGAACTGCGCGGCCAGCTCCTCGGGATGGTCCACGAGCGGGAGGAGGTCCGTCAGCGGGATGAGCTGGCAGTTGTCGAGGCGTCCGCCGACGAAGTTCGCGTAGCTGTCCCGCCGCTGCTCCCCGTCCGTGACGACGTCGACCCCCGCTCGGAGCTGCGCCTCCACGGCGAGGCGCACCGCGTCGTCCGCGGTGGATTGGAACTCCTCGTCCGACATCCGCCCTTCCATCCTCTCGTGGATCGCTCGGACCATCCAGCGGGGGCGGGGCCAGCTGCCGATGCCGAAGACGGAGAGCGCCGCGATCTTCGGCGCCGGCGCGGGTGGGCCCTGAAGTAGAGCGCCCGGATTCGGACGTGGGGCGCTCACTTCAGGGTGTGGCCGAGGCCCAGGTGCAACAACCCGCTCCGCGAGCGAGCCCTTGCAGACGAGAAAGCTCCGGACGGGGCCCGCGCGGACGAACGACACGAGCTCGTTGCCGGTGAGCCGGCACCAGGCGGGGAGATCCTCCTCGACGGAGATCTCCGTCGAACGGATCTCCAGCAATCCGCCGCGCGACAACGGATCGAGGTGCTTGCGGATGAGCAGGAGCAGGCCGTTCCCGCAGTCGAGATCCCCGCCGTCGAAACTCACGTCCGGCGCGAACGGATGGCGGTCGACGGCTCCCATCGCCTACCTAATAGCAGACGCTGGGCGAGCCCGCGCTCAGGAACTCGACGAGCTTGGCGCCGCCGACGATCGTGGCGCCGGCGATCAGGTTCGCCTCGTTGAGCCCGCGCTTCTTGAAGCAGGGCGAGCAGACCCAGATCTTGCCGCCCGCCTTTACGAAATTGTCCATGAGCTCCTTGAGGGGCGCGAAGCCCTCCTCGCGGATGTCGTCGGCGAACCCTTTCTGGGAAAGCCGGACGCCCTCGATGCTCAGGAAGACGAGGGTCTCCTTTTCCGAGGCGACGGCGGCGTTGGCGACGACGAAGGCGACGGTGGCCTTGTCCGTGTTGTCCTTCGCGAAGGAGAGGGTGACGCAGAACTTGCCGGCCATGTCAGGACTCCTTTCTTCGGATTCGATACAGGGGAGGTTTCGACTCCACGAGCGCGTGGCCCGTCAGGCGGCACCACGCCGGGATATCCTCGGGGGCGCCCGGGTCGCGGGCGAGGACGCGAAGCTCCCCTCCCGGCGCCAGGCGCGACAGCCGCAGGCGAAGCTCCAGCACGAGGTCGCCGCACCCCATCTCGCCGGCGTCCCATTCCTCCGCCGGGGAGGGCGACGGATCCGGGGAGGACATCGGTTTCACGGCTTTCCTCGGCTTCCTGGGGGCTTCGTCCCCCTCCACTCCAAGGCACGGGGGCCGCCGGCCCTCCGCGAAATTCTCGCG
>DASTON010000237.1:0-4841 GCA_035762525.1 Planctomycetota bacterium
TCATCGCATGGACGCGCGTTTTTCGCGTCGCAAACAGCCGCCCTTCGGCCAGGCGGGGCTTGAACGTGAGGTGCTTGCCCTTGATGGATCCGCCGAGACGTCCGGTCACGAGGATGAGATCGCCGGGTCGGGCGCCGCTCCGGAGCACGGGTTCGGTGCCGATCATGTCGCCCACGACGGAAACGCTCAGGGAAAGCGGACCCTTGTGCGTGCAGAGGTCGCCCCCCACGATCGGCACGCGGAGTTTCTCCATCCCCAGGTGCAGCCGCTTCGCGCGCTCCAGCGGCCATGTCGAAGGCACGATGGCCGCGGCCACCGCCGCGACCGGCAGGCCTCCCATCGCGGCGATGTCGGAGAGCGGGCGTGCGAGCGCCTTGTACCCGATCCGCTCCGGCGCCGTGCCCGACGCGAAGTGGACCCCTTCGACGACCGAATCGGTCTTGAAGAGGATTCTCTCGCGGCCGATTTTCAGGATCGCGGCGTCGTCCCCGCTGTCGACGAGAATCGGACCTTTCCGTCGGCCGGTGCGGGTCCGGATCCACTTCAGCAGGTCAAGTTCAGAGCTCATGGGCCTGGCTTCCACAGGCAAAGGTGGCGCACAGTCCGTTGAAATCCCAGCAATCCGCGTGATGCGCGGCGCGGCACTTCGAGCAGCGCACGATCGCCCCCTTGGAAAGAGGCGTCCCGCACACGGGGCAGCGCGTGGCCCCGTCGAGCTTCTCCTGCACGTGGGACACGACGAAATCGGAGGGGGATCTCAAGTCGAGGATGTCGAGGATCTGGAAGGCGATGCCCGCGAGCGTCTCGACCTGGAAGCGCTCCAGGGGGTCGATCCGGACGCGCAACACGAACTGGTCGGGAGCCAGCCGCCACATGAAGTCCCAGCGGCGGTCCACCTGGAGCAGCATGTTGCGGATGGCGGGCACGAGCCGAAGGCGGATGTCTTCCTGGTCCGAGCCCCACACCTCGAGCCGCCGGTCGAATTCGGCATCGCCCACCTGGACGTCCCGCAATCCGATTTGCTCCAGAAGCGCCCGCTTCAGTCCCAGGCTCGAGACGGTGATCCATCCGGGGACTTCGCCCCCGAGGCGGAAGGAGACTTCGACATTGAGCCGCGCCCCCGCGTGCACCGACAGGGCGGCCGGGAATCCGCGCCGCTCGAACTTCAGGCCTCCGCCCGCGTCGAGCCGCCGGGGCAGGGACAGCCGCTCGGCCACTTCGACCAGGACATTCCGGGCCTCGGCGACGGCGGCTCGACGGAATCGCGCCCGAAGCCAGAAACCGAGACCGAAGAGGAGCGCGGCGGAGAGGACGGCCAGCGCGGGGATCATGAAAGGAGCGGCCGGATCCGATCGAACGCGCGCTTCGCCACCTCGGGGGCGTCCTTCTGGAAGGGATAGAGCTCGATGGTGACCCAGCCGCCGTACCCGATGTCGCGCAGGGCGTCGAAGACGGCGGCGAAGTCCATCGCCCCCTCGCCCGGCGGGAGATGGAAGTGGACCCGGGTGGCGGCGATGTCCTCGAGATGAAAGTGCGACGCCTTCCGCCCGACGCCTCGGATAAGGGCGGCCGGGTCTTCCCCGACGCAGTAGAAATGTCCCATGTCGAAATTGAGGCCCGCGCCGGGAAAGGTCATGAAGTCGCGCGCGAACTCCTCGTACTCGCGGCCGCGCTCGATGAGGAGGCCCGGCTCGGGCTCGACCAGCACGGTGACACCCAGCTCCGTCGCGCGGCGGGCCGCGCGAGAGAGTCCCTCCGCGAAGAGCCGCGACACGTCGGCGCGGGACCGCCCTTCGACCGGGCCGCCGGGTTCCGTCGAGACCGTCGCGGCGCCGAGCGCCGCCGCCATCTCGACGCACGCGATCGTATGGCGGATCCGCGCTTCGCGGACGTCGCGGTCCGCGTCCACCCAGCTCGGCCAGTGAAACGTCCCTTCGCGCCCGGTCGCGGGATGACGGTACCCGCACATCATGAACGCGTTGAGATTGGAGAGCCCGAGGCGGTGGCGGTTGAGAGCCTCGCGGATCGACCGCAGCTTCGCGGGCGTCATGTCGGGGGGCCAGGCGTGCGGCGAATCGCACATCAGCTCCAGGCCGTCGTACCCGATGCGAGCCAGGATCGCGGCCGTCTCCTCGACGGGAAAAGCGCGAAACGCGTTCGAACTGAAAGCGAGCTTCATTGAATCTGGAGTGTAGCACCCGGCTTTCAGCTGCTGGTCATAAGTTATTGAAGCCCCGCCCTTTCGGGGGCATAATCATCGGCGGAGGTTCCCATCGAAACCACCGAATTCACCGACGAATACCAGTTCAAGTTCGTCCGGAAGATCGCGGACGGCGGCATGGGATCGGTCTACGAGGCCATCCTGTCCGGCGCGGAAGGATTCGAGAAGCAGATCACGATCAAGACGATCCGCGAGCGCTTCACGGGCGACGAGGACTTCGTCGACATGTTCATCGGCGAGGCGAAGCTCGTCGCGGACCTCGTCCACCAGAACATCGTCCAGATCTACAAGCTCGGCCGGATCAAGAACACGTTCTACATCGCGATGGAGTACGTGCACGGCGTGAACCTCCAGGAGTTCATGCTGCGCCACCTCGAGCTGGGCCAGAAAGTTCCGGTCGACCTGGGCGCCTTCATCGTCAGCCGCATCTGCCGCGGGCTGGAGTACGCCCACTCGAAGCGCGACCGCAACGGGAATCCGCTGGGCGTCGTCCATCGGGACGTCTCGCCCAAGAACCTGATGATCACGGCCGAGGGCGAGGTCAAGATCACCGACTTCGGCATCGCGAAGGCGCGCAAGCTCATGAAGGACCAGGAGGGCACGGTCCTCATGGGCAAGGCGCAGTACATGTCGCCGGAGCAGGCGCAGTACATGGCCACGGACCGGCGCAGCGACATCTTCTCGCTCGCGGTCGTCATGACGGAGCTGCTGACGGGCGAGTCGATCTTCGGCACGACCGAGGACACGACCATGATCCTCGGCAACGTCGTCCAGAAGGCGATTCCGAAGCCCCGCGACCTCAACCCGGACATTCCCGAGGCGCTCGAGAAGATCATGCAGAAGGCGCTGGAGCGGAGCGTCACGCGGCGCTACCAGGACGCCGGCAAGATGGGATACGACCTCGAGTACTTCATGTACCACAAGGGCTACGGCCCGACGATCGTGACGCTCGAGAAGTACATGCGCCAGCTCTTCCCCCGCCTCTACGTCGCGCCGATGGAGCGGTCGTACGCGGACACGGTGCCGATCAAGAAGCCGACCGAGGCGACGGCCAAGCCCTCCGGCACTCCGGTGGAAGCGTCGCTCAAGCCGACGGACCGGCCGAAGCCGTAGGTAGCGCTCAGCGATCAGCGTTCAATCCGCTGTCATCGGTAATCTGTCATCGGTCATCATCTCGTGGGCGTCGAGGGTCCATCTTGACCTGTGAGTGCTTATTCGCTACTGTTCTCGCTCTCTTAGAGGACCTCATGGGCTACATGTGGAAGTCGCGGAACCGCCGCCGCAAGAACAAGCACGGATTCCGCGCGAAGATGGCCACGAAGGGCGGCCGCAAGGTGCTCGCCCGCCGGCGCAAGCGCGGCGCGTGGAAACTGACCGTGAGCGACGAGCCCAACGTTCGCCGGCATAAGGGTTGTGTCCACGGGTAACGCTCAGCTCACAGCGTTCAGCCCTCAGCCTCAAAAGCTCCCCAGCGATTAGCAATCAGCTAATCTGCATGCTATGCGGGCTCTCATTCAACGCGTGTCGGCCGGCAAGGTCGTGATCGACGGCGCGGCGCACGCGGAGATCGGGCGCGGGCTCGTGATCCTGGCCGGGGTCGAAGTCACTGACACTTCTGAATCGATCGCGGCGATGGTGCGCAAGGTCACCGGTCTGCGGATCTTCGACGACGCGGCGGGCAAGACCAATCTCTCGTGCGAGGACGTGGGCGGCGAGTACCTCTGCGTCTCCCAGTTCACGCTGTGCGCCGATCTGTCGAAAGGAAAGCGCCCGGGATTCGAGAACGCGATGAAGCCCCCGCGTTCGCAGGAGTTGTTCGACGAGTTCTGCAAGGGGCTCACGGCCTCCACCCGTCGTCCCGTCAGGACCGGCGTCTTCGGCGCGACCATGACGGTCGAGATCAAGAACGAAGGCCCCGCCACATACCTGCTGCAGATGTAATGTCTCATGGCATGAGATAAACCAATGCCCTGAGATGCGGGGACCCCGGCTGCGGGCGCCGGTTCAAGGCCCGGACCGCCTGGCAGCTTTTCTGTTCGAAGTGCTGCGCCGACCGGGTGCGCCACCGGCGGGACCATGCGCGGCGAAGCCCCAGGCGCCCGTCTCGACACCACTATCGGATCTTCCTATCCCTGATCCGCGCCGCGGAGCTCATGCGATCGATGCGGGTGACGCGATGAGGCTCGACGAACTCATGCGGTTCGCAAGCCGCTTCTTCGACGAAGAAGGAGCGGACTACTACCTCTTCGGCGCCGCGGCGATGAACTTCTGGATCTCCCCCCGCATGACCGCGGATCTCGACGTGATCCTCTGCGTCGACAAGCGGCGGGCCCGAAGCTTGCTTAAGAAGCTGCAGGTGCACCGGTTCCCCATCACGACAAAGCGGACTCGATCCCTGCTGGCAGGACAGATGATCAAACTGTCGCTGGAGAAATCGGAGCTCGATTTGAAACTGGCGGAAGACGACCACGAACTGGAGGCGCTCTCGCGTTCCAAGGTGTTTACCGCCGAGGACTTCAAGCTGCGGATCGCCGTTCCCGAGGACCTGGTGCTTTTCAAGCTCCAATCTTGGCGCCTACAGGATCAAGCGGATGTCGAGCGCCTGTGGAAGACTCGCCGC
>DASTON010000238.1:0-4905 GCA_035762525.1 Planctomycetota bacterium
GAAGAGATTGCGAAACTGCGCGCGGCACGCCGGATCTGGGCGCGACATATGCGCGAGCGGTACGGTGCGAAGGACCCGCGATCGTGGATGCTCCGGTTCCACACGCAGACCGCGGGCTCGACGCTCACCGCGCAGCAGCCGGAGAACAACGTCGTTCGCGTCGCGCTCCAGGCGCTCGCCGCGACGCTCGGCGGAACCCAGTCCCTCCACACGAACGCCCTCGACGAGGCGCTCGCGCTCCCGAGCGAGCGCGCGGCGTCAATCGCGCTTCGGACGCAGCAGATCCTCGCGCACGAGATCGGGATCCAGGACGCGGCGGATCCGTTCGGCGGCTCGAAACACCTCGAGGCCGAAACCGACCGGCTCGAACGCGAGGCGCAGGGGTACATCGACGAGATCGCGAAGCGCGGAGGCCCCGTTCCCGCCATCGCGGAGAGGTACTATCAGGGCGAGATCGAGAAGAGCGCGATCAAGCACCAGCGCGCGCTCGAGGCGGGCGAGAAGGTCGTCGTCGGCGTGAACCGGTTCGTCGAAAGGGAAAACGGCGCCGCGAAGGTGAAGCTCCTGCGCATCAACGAGAAAGTGCGGGCCGCCCGCATCCGGCGGGTCGAACTGGCGAAGAAGAAACGCGACGCCGGCAAGGCGAAAGCCGCCGTCGCCAGGCTCGTCGCCGACGCGAAGGGAACCGCGAACGTCATGGATTCCGTGCTCGAGGCGGTCCGCGCCTCGGTCACGCTCGGCGAAATCTGCCACGCGCTCCGGGGTGAATTCGGCATCTTCGATGCAACGAGGCCTTCATGAAGATCCGCAAGATCGAGCACCTGGGCATCGGCGTCCCCAATCTGGAGGAGGCGTTGAAGCTCTACCGCGACGCTCTCGGGTTTCCGGTCGCGGATCTCGAGCTCCTCGCCGACATGAAGCTCAAGGTGATCAAGGTGCAGGCGGGCGACACCGTGCTGGAGCTCCTCGAGCCCCTGCCCGGCGAAACCGTCATCTCGAAGTTCCTCGCGGAGCGGAAAGGCGGCATTCACCACATCTGCTTCGAGGTGGACAACGTCATGGCGGCGACGGCGGAGCTCGCCGCCAAGGGGTACGAGCCTTTCTGGCCCGAGCCGCGGCCCGGCGCCGGCGGCCGGCTCGTGAACTTCCTGAGGCCCAAACAGACCGGGGGCGTCCTGATCGAATTCAACCAGCCCACGGTAAGGCCGGCTTCATCCCCCCGGCAACCCACGGTGGGCGGGCCTCCGCCGGATTCGACCGGAAGGACGAGAGGCTTCCCCCCTCCGGTCTAGTGACTTCGGACTTCGGCGTCGGACCTCGGACATCGGACGTGGGACATTGGACTCGGCAATCTTGATACGGTTTGTCCCCCCGCCCTATAATCCCCCCGTTAAGCAACCTCACACACCCTTTGGGGGGAGCCGCGGATGGGCAATCCGGAAATCGAACAGAAGGTCATCGCCATCGTCTCGAGCAAGCTCAACGTGGCGAAGGAGAAGATCACGCGCGAGTCGAGCTTCATCAACGACCTGGGCGCCGACAGCCTCGACACCGTCGAGCTCGTCATGGAGATCGAGGACACGTTCGACCTGAGCATCCCCGACGACGCCGCGGAAAAGATCCAGACGGTGGGCGACGCCATCAAGTACATCGAGACCAACAAAAGTGCCTAAGCACCGGGTTGTCATCACCGGACTCGGCGTCGTCACCCCGATCGGCAACGATGTAAATTCCTTCTGGGATGGCCTGCTCGCCGGCAAGAGCGGGATCGCCAACCTGACCAAGTTTCCCACCGAGGGGATGAAGGTCCGCTTCGGGGGGGAGATCAAGAACTTCAACCCCGCGGACTGGCTCGACCCCAAGGAAGTCGGACGCACCGATCCCTTCGTCCATCTCGCCGTCGCCGCGGCCGTCCAGGCGTGGAAGGACGGCGGGGTCGACCTCGCGAAAGAGGACAAGTACCGCTGCGGCGCGGTCATCGCGAGCGGCATCGGCGGGCTCCAGGAGCTCCAGGAGCAGCACATCCGCTACCTCCAGAAGGGGCCGACCAAGACCAACCCCTTCTTCGTCCCCAAGATGATGCTCAACGCCGCCGCCGGCCACATCGCGATCAAGCTCGGCCTCGGCGGCCCCAACTTCGGCGTCGCCTCCGCGTGCGCTTCCGCGAACCACGCGATGGCGTGCGCGCTCCGGTTCATCCAGTACGGCGACGCGGACGTCATGCTCGTGGGCGGCACCGAGGCCGCGATGACCTACCTCGGCCTCAACGGTTTCGCCAACATGGGCGCGCTCTCCGAGCGCAACGACGCGCCGCAGAAGGCCTCCCGGCCCTTCGACAAGAATCGCGACGGGTTCGTCCAGGGCGAGGGCGCCGGCATGTTCGTCTTCGAGAAGCTGGAGCACGCGCAGGCCCGGGGGGCCCACATCTACGCCGAGGTGCTCGGCACCGGCAACAGCGACGACCACCACCACATCACGGCGCCCGACCCCGACGGCTCGGGCGGCGCGTACGCGATGCAGGCCGCGATCAAGGACGCCGGCCTCAAGCCCGACCAGCTCTCGTACATCAACGCCCACGGCACCTCGACGCCCCTCAACGACAAGATCGAAACCGCCGCCATCAAGCGCGTCCTCGGCGACCACGCGCGGCGCGTCCCGATCAGCTCGACCAAGTCGATGATCGGCCACCTCCTCGGGGCGGCGGCCGCCGTCGAGCTCGTCGCGACCGTTCTCTCGATCCGCGACGGCGTCGTCCACCCGACCATCAACTACGACACGCCCGATCCCGAGTGCGACCTCGACTATGTCCCCAATGTGAAGCGCGCCGTGAACGTCGAGTATGCGATGTCCAATTCGCTCGGCTTCGGCGGCCACAACTCCGCGATCATCGTCGGCCGGTTCAAGAAGTAGGCCCCAGCGGCCAAGGCCCGAGCAGCGGAGCCCGAAAAGAGCGGCAAGGCAACGTTATCTCACCGCTCTTGTCTTCGCTCTTCTCCTTGCTCTTGAGCTGGCTGAAGTTTTTTCGGCGTGCCCTGCCGTGTGAAGCGTCTTAGCTGGTAGGAATCGTAGACGCCACCATGATACTCCTGGCCCTGGCTTTCCTTTCCGCCCTTCCGCAGCAGTCGCCCGAGGCCAAACCCGCCTGGCGCCGGACCTTGACGCTCGTCAACCGGGGAGACGCGCCCCTTCCCGCCGGCGTGCAGGTTTCCGCCTCCATGCCGGAGCGCATGCTCGACGACGGCGACGCCTCCGACGTCCAGGTTATCTACCGCGACAAGCCGATTCCCACGTGGTCGAGGGGACGCGAATTGTGGTTTCGGACGGCCGCCGAAATCGCCGGCGGCGGGCGCGACGCGGGGTACGCGCTCCGCTACGGAGGCGGCAAGGCGGCGCGAAGCCCCGGGGACGTCTTCGAATTCTTCGACGCCGTCCCCGGCGCGCTCGATCCGCGGAAGTGGGAGTGGTCCGCGGATCTCGGGTTCCGCCAGACCGCGCGCGGCCTCGAAGTGGACCGGATCCCGGGCGGGACGAACGAATACGCGCCGTCGTCGCTCATTCCCCGCGTGACCCTGCCGGCCGGATTCGTCTTCGAGGCGGAAATCCGGTGGGACATCGCCGCGAACGTCGCCGCGTCGTTCGCGCTGCGCGCGGACCTGGCGCCGGAAAGCGTGCAGGACGCCGGGACGCGCGCGAAAGCCGGGGCCCTCGCGAAGAGGCTCGAGGAAGACGACATCGAGAGGCGCGAGGAGGCGATCCGCGAGCTGCTGAAGATGGGCGCGGACGCGGTACCGGCGCTCTTGGAAGCCACCCGGTCGAAGGATCCCGAGGTACGAGGACGCGCGGCCCAAGTCATGTCGCGCCTCCAGGAGATCGAGGCGCCCCCCGCGATCCGCACGGGGCTCTCGACCGGCGCCCCGGGCGACGGGAATCTCGACCGGATCGACTGGCTGGGCCGGTCGCGCAGCGTCCTGCGTAAGAGCTACGCCCGGAGCGCCGGCGACACGCTCTCCATCGCGCGGGCGGAGGACGGGGAGACGATCCTGGCGTGGACGCGCCGCCGCCCCGTCAAGGTGCCCGGGAAAGTGGAGCGGGTCCGCATCGATTTCTGGAGCCCGGCGGCCGCCAGCACGGCCGTGATCCGCATCGCCCACGTGATCGTGCGGAAGTACGTGGAGCTTCCGCCGGTCGCGGAACTGGGCGCGGAAGAAGCGATTCGCTAGCGGGAGGCCGGTTCTTCGCGCGGGGTGGGCCCCGAAGGAGAGGCTTCGCCACCCTTCAGGGCGGGCTTTCCGAAGATCATCCGGCCCGCGCTCGTCTGGAGGATGTTCGACACGACGAGTTCGGCCTCCTGCCCGATCCGGGAGGCGCAATCCTCGCCCACTACCATTGTTCCGTCCTCGAGATAACCGACGCCCTGCCCCGGCGACTCGCCGGGCTTCACGATGCGCACGATCAGCTTCTCGCCCTGGAGGAGCGGCGGGCGCAGCGCCGTGGCGAGATCGTTCAGGTTGATCACCTCCACGCCCTGGACCTGCGCGACCTTGTTCAGGTTGAAATCGAGCGTGAGGAGCCTCGCCTCGATGAGCTTGGCCAGCTTCACGAGCTTGGCGTCCACGCCCTCGATGTCCGGCAGCGTCGCGTCCTGGATCGTGACGCGGCCGTCGTGGTCGGTACGGATCCGGTTGAGGATGTCCAGCCCGCGACGCCCCCGCATCCGCTTCAAGCGGTCCGGCGAATCCGCGACCGACTGAAGCTCGAGGAGGACGAACTTGGGGATGACGATCCGGCCGTCGAACGCGTGCTGGTCGAGGACATCGGCAATGCGCCCGTCGATGATCGCGCTGGTGTCGAGAATGAGGGGCTTCCCCCCCGGGCCGCCCTCGCGACGAAACTCGATGAAGGGAA
>DASTON010000239.1:0-10273 GCA_035762525.1 Planctomycetota bacterium
GCCGCGTCCAGCTTCGAGAATTCGACGCCGAACGACGTCTGGCCGTTCATGTGGAGGCGCACGATATGGCCGGTGAGCTCCATCTCGTCGAGGGGCTTCTGCATGGGGCGGATCGTCAGCGTGAACGGCTCGGTGGGGAGCGAGCCCATGGGGGTGGCGAGGTCGGCCACGCGGGCGCCGCCGAGGCTGATGTCGCGGATCGTGGCGACCCCCTGGTCGTAGACGGATCCGTCCTTGGTGGTGACGATGAGGACCTCGGCCCCGATGGCGACTTCCCGGCGCTCGAACTGGCGGCGGTGGGTGTACTTGAGGCGTCCGAAGTCGTATCCCAGCTCGCGGGCGGTCTTGAACACCTTCTTGATGGTGTCCTTGCGGAACACGGGCCCCGCCCGCTTATTCAAGATTTTATTCACGGACGAGACGTCGAGGCCCAGGCGTCTCGCGATTTCGCCCTGCGTGATCATCGGAGTACTTCTCCCGTTGCCTGCTTATTCATTTTTCATGGTTAAAGTCAAAAAAGCAAGTCAAAAATGAAAACTCGCCCCCGGTTGACTCGCGGCCACGGCTCGGATATATCGGACGGGCCATGCCGGAGACCGCAGCCTATTGCTTCCAGGACTTCATCACGGACCTCGAACTCATCACGTCCGTGGAGCGCGACCAGGCCGAGATGATCCGGAAGATCTCGCGCCGCATGAAGCTCCTGATCGGAGCCGACGACAAGTTCCTCACGCCCGAGGAACGGGAATCCGACGGTTCGCACTATGCCCGCCACCTGGTCTATATAGACCGGAAACGCCGCTTCGTCATTATGAGCGGCGTCTGGCTTCCCGGCCAAGGAACTCCCATTCACGATCACGGCACCTGGGGCCTCATGGGAGTCATGGAAGGGGAGCTCAAGGTCACGAATTACGTCCGCCTGGACGACCGCAAGAAACCCGGCTACGCGGAGCTTCGCGAGGCCAACGGATTCTGGTCGGGATGCGGAAGCGTTTCCTACGTCCTTCCCCCCCACGAAGAAATCCACAAGGTTGAAAACCTGGGCGAAAATCCGACGCACTCCCTGCACGTGTACGGCCGCGACATTATCGAGTGCAATCAATTCGACCTAGAAAAAAAGACTATGTCGCCGTACGGCCCCGAGTACATCAACGCCGGCAAGGACCGATAGTTTCACGCCCCGGGCCGGACCCGTAGTTTCAACCCGATGAACGTGCTACTACGAGTTCAATCCCCGTGATCGAATTCCGCGACGTCCGGAAGATCTATCTCCAGGGCACGCGCGAAGTCGCCGCCCTCGACGGCGTCACGCTGCACATCACGCCGGGCGGGTTCACGTGCCTCATGGGTCCCAGCGGATCCGGGAAGTCGACCTTCCTTCACCTCGCCGGCGGCCTCGACCTGCCCACGTCCGGAGACGTCCTCATCGAGGGGCAGCCGACGCGCGACTGGAATGACGACGCCCTGACCCTGTTGCGGAGACGGCGGCTGGGGTTCGTCTTCCAGTTCTTCAACCTCATTCCGTCGCTGACCGTCGCCGAAAACGTGGCGCTGCCCCTGCTCCTGGAAGGCGTCTCCGCCGCGGCGAGCGATCTCCGGGTGAGGCCGCTCCTCGAGCGGGTGGGGCTGTCCGACCGGAGCCAGCAGGCGCCCGCCGGACTCTCCGGCGGAGAAATGCAGCGGACGGCGATCGCCCGCGCCCTGGTCGCCGATCCCGCGATCGTGCTCGCCGACGAGCCCACGGGCAATCTCGATCGGGCGACGGGACGCGGCATCCTCGAGATCCTGCACTCCGTGGCGAAGCGCGACGGGCGAACGGTCGTCATCGTCACCCATGATCCCTCGGCGGCCGAGTACGCGGACCGCGTGGTCCGGCTTCGCGACGGCCGGATCGAAAGCGACGGTTCTCCGTGAGCCTCCTGCGGCTCTTCGCCTGGCGGCCCCTCCGCCGGCGGCCGCTGCGCACGCTCCTCGGCGCGTCGAGCGTCGCCCTCGGCGTCGCCCTGTTCGTCTCGGCCGACGTGTCGAACACCACCGTCCTGAGGGCGTTCGAGGAGACCGGGGAGCGCCTCGGCGGCCGCGCCAAGCTCCGGGTCACGTTCGCCAGCGGGGCGGGCGTCGACGAGGCGGCGATCGGGCGGATCGAGGAGCTGCCCGGCGTCGTGGCGGCGCCGGTGCTCCAGCGCAGCGTCTCGCTTTCCGAGCTGAAGGACGGTCCCGTCCTCGTCCTGGGTGTCGATTTCTGGAAGGACCGCCTGCTTCGCCTCTACGACTTCAAGGTCCCCGAGCGCGAACTTCCGGCTTACGTCGCGACCGCGTTCAGGTCCGACGGCATCGTCGTGACACGTCGTTTCGCCGAACGCCATGGACTCAAGACGGGGTCGCCCCTCGTCCTCGACGCGCCGGGCGGAAGGGCGCGCCTGGTCGTCACCGGAATCATCGAGAACGAAGGGCCCGCGCGCATCTTCGGCGGCAACTTCATGGCGATGAGCCTGGCCTCCGCGCAGAAGCACTTCGCGCGCCCGGGACTGGTCGACCAGATCGACGTCGCGCCGCCCGACGGAACCGCGCCCGAATCCCTCCGACCCAGGCTCGCGGCCGCGCTCGGCCCCGCCTATTCGGTCCAGCCCATCCTGCGCCGGAGCGCCGTGCTGGAGGACGCGCTCTCGAGGGTGCGCGCGCTGGTCGTTGTTTCCGTGGTGGCGCTCGTCGTCGGCCTGTTCATCGTCTACAACTCGGTTTCCATTTCGGTCGTCGAGCGCTTGAGAGACTTCGCGATCCTGCGATCCGTGGGTGCGCTGAGGCGCCAGGTGCTCAACCTGGTGCTCGTCGAGTGGACCGTGATCGGCTTCGTCGGCTCGGCGGCGGGACTCGCGGCGGGCTACTGGCTTTCGAGCGTCCTGATCGCGCTTTCGGCGAAGAGCGCGAACGCCCTGATGCTGTCGATCGACGTGCGGGAAGTCGTCCTGACGCTTCCGACGGCGGTCGGGGCGATCGCCAGCGGGACCCTGGTCTCCTTTCTGGCGGCCCTCGTTCCGGCCCTCGAGTCGATGCGCATTCCTCCGGCGGGCCTCCTGGGGGAGGCCTCCTCGCCGGGCCGCGACGCGCCGCGATATTTTCGCTCGTTCGCCGCGGGGGCGGCGCTCATCGGGGCCGCGTCGGCGCTGGTCCTGGGTTTCTATCTCGAGCTCCCGCCGTTCGGCGGACTCGCGGCGACCGTCTTGATTTTCGTCGGCGTCGCGCTCGTCCTGCCCCAGATGACGATCTGGATCTCGAAAGCGGCCCGCCCCGCGCTCCGGCGGATTCTCAGGATCGAGGGCCGCCTGGCCGCGGACAACGTCGCGAAGTTCCCGGCGCGCACGGCGCTGACGACGATCGCCCTGGGGGGCGCGTTGTCGATGATGGTGGCGAGCCAGTCCTTCCTGGCGTCGCTCAAGGCGTCGGCCGATGCGTGGATGGCCGAGGCCTTTCCGTTCGACCTGTCGATTTCCGGCACGGACATGTCGACCCAGCTCTACAGTCCGGCGCGGTTTCCCGACTCGCTCGCCGCGCGCGCCGCGGCGGTTCCGGGGGTCCATTCCGCCTACACGGTGGCCATGCATCACCAGCCGTACCGCGACCAGGAAGTGCTGATCTTCGCCATCGACATGGAAGGGCTCCATCGGATGCACCGCGAACGCGGAATCACGGGGCGCATGACGCCATTGGCGGACGCCGACTTCCGGGGGCGGCTCGTGCGCGGCGAAGCGGTGGTCGCCTCCGAGAACTTCATGAACCGGTACGGGGCGCCGGCGGGGTCCACGATCGAACTGCAGACCTCCGAAGGGCCCCGGAAGTTCCAGATCGCGCAGGCGGTCGAAGACTACTCGTGGCCGTCCGGCGCGATCATCATGGAAAGGGAAATCTACCGCCGACTGTGGAAAGACGACCTCATCGCCTACATCGATCTCCGCGTCGAGCCCGGGGCGCGCGTGGACGAGGTCCGAGCGCGACTCTCGGAGGAGCTGAAGGGGACGCACACCGCCTTCCTGTATTCGCCGGAGGATTTCCGCCGGATCGGCGACGCGACGCTGGGCGAGGCCTTCCGGCTCGCGGACGTCCAGGTCGTCATCGCCGTGTTCATCGGGTTCCTGGGAATCCTCAACACGCTGCTCATCTCCGTGCTCCGGCGCACGCGGGAGATCGGACTGCTTCGCGCCGTGGGCGCCACGCGCCGCCAGATCCGCCGCACCGTGATGATCGAATCGCTCCTCATGGCGGCGTCGGCCGGCGCGATCGGAGTCGCCGCCGGCGTCGTGGGCGCCGCGCTTCCCCTGCGGCTGCACACGGTCCAGGTGACCGGCTATTGGATTCCCCTGACGATTCCATGGACCTGGCTGGGCGCCGCCTTCGCGGGGGCGCTGATCCTGGGGGCCGCGGCCAGCATTCTTCCGGCCCGCCGGGCGGCGAAACTGAACATCCTCGACGCCATCGCCTACGAGTAGCCCCGCCGGGGCTTTTCACTTGCGATTGAAAATCGCGGTCCTATAATGACCCACCCTTAGTTCCACCTCGAAGCGCGGGAACTCCCATGATTCTGGCCGTTTGCCTCAAACGGGTGCCCGATTCGAATGCCCGGCCCACGATCGGACCCGATGGCAAGTCCATCAATCCCGGCATCGAATACGTGATCAACCCGTACGACGAGTTCGCCATCGAGGAGGCGCTCCGCCTCAAGGAAAAGGCGGGCGCGGGCGAGGTCGTCGGCATCTGCGTCGACCCCGACGGAAACGAGTCGATGCTGCGCAAGGCCCTGGGGATGGGCGTCGACCGCGGAATCCTGCTCAAGGGGGGATCGCCGTTCGACGGCGCCGTGAACGCCGAGATTCTCGCGGGCGTCCTCAAGCCGCTCGGCGCCAAGATCATCTTCTTCGGAAAACAGGCGATTGACAGCGACTCCTGCCAGGTGCCCACGCTGGTCGCGGAACGGCTCAACCTGCCGCGCGCGAACGTCGTCGTGAAGCTGGAACTGCAGGGCGACAAGGTGATCTGCCGCCGGCAGATCGAGGGCGCCGAGGAAGTCGTCGAAATGCCGACCCCCTGCGTCGTCTCCGCGCAGAAGGGCCTCAACGAGCCCCGCTATCCGTCGATGAAGGGCATCATGGCCGCGAAGAAAAAGCCGATCGACGCGAAGGCCGCGCCGGCGGCCGAACCGCGGATCGAGATCCTGAACATGGAGGCTCCCCCGGCCCGGCCCGCGGGGCGCATCGTGGGAAAGGGCAAGGACGCGGTCCCCGAGCTCGTCCGTCTCCTGCGCGAAGAGGCGAAAGTTCTCTAGACATGCCGAATCCCATCCTCGTTTTCGTCGAGCAGCGCGACGGCAAGGTCCGCAAGGCGGGCCTCGAGGCCGTCAGCGAGGCGGCCCGGCTCGGCGAGGCCGCGGCCGTGATCGTGGGGTCGGGCGTCGCCGCGCTCGCGGCGGAGGCCGGCCGCGCGGGCGCGAAGAAAGTGTTCATCGCCGACGATCCGCGATTCCGCCTCTACGCGCCCGAGGGCTACGCGCGCGCGGTTCACGTCGCCCTGCAGAAAAGCGGGGCGTCCGCGGTTTTCATGGCGGCCACGTCGATGGGAAAAGACCTCGCGCCCGCCGTCGCCGCCCTGGCGGATACGGCGGTCGCGGCGGACTGCACCGGACTCTCGATGGAAGGCGGACGGCTCATCGCGCGGCGGCCCGTCTACGCCGGAAAAATGTACCTGCGGGTCGGATTCAAGAAGGGGCCGGCCGTCTGCACGCTGCGTCCCAACGTCTTCGCCCTCTCCAAGGACGGCAACGCCTCGCCCGCCGTCGAGGACCTGAAGCTGACGGTGGCGGACGGAGATCTCCGCACCCTCGTGAAGGAGATCGTCGCCACCTCGGGCGGGAAGGTGGAGCTGACCGAAGCGTCGATCATCGTGACCGCCGGACGCGGGCTCGGCAGCCCCGAGGCGTTCAAGATGAGGGACGATCTCGCGGCGGTGCTCGGGGCGGCGGTCGGGGCGTCTCGCGCCGTCGTCGACAACGGCTGGCGGCCGCACTCGGAGCAGGTCGGCCAGACGGGCAAGACCGTGTCGCCCAATCTCTACATCGCCATCGCGGTGTCGGGGGCGATCCAGCACCTGGCGGGGATGTCGTCGTCGAAGGTGATCGTCGCGATCAACAAGGATCCGGACGCGCCGATCTTCAAGGTCGCCACGTACGGGATCGTGGGCGACGCCTTTGAAGTCGTCCCGGCGCTGACCGAAGAATTCAAGAAGGTACTTCATCACTGATATGGACCCCGTCAAACAGTTCGATGCGCTGGGCAAGCGCTTCTTCAACGAGTGGGTGAAGCGCAACCCGATCCTCGGCTCCTCGCTGGGATTCCACGAGGAGTACGACGAGCTCATGCCGGACGGCTCGATGGACCGCGAGCTGTCCGACCACAAGTTCTTCGCGCAGTGGATCGCGGACTTCCAGAAGTTCGATCCGCGCAAGCTCAGGCCCGAGCAGGGAGTGGACCGGGAGCTGATGCTCTCGACGCTCAAGCTCTGGCTGTTCGAGCGGTCGACGGTCCGCCTCTGGGAGCGCCTGCCCGAGGCCCCCCAGGTGGTCGGCCACGCCCTGTTCCAGGTCCTGTTCCGCAACTACGCGCCCCTGCGCGAGCGGATGAAGAGCCTGATGAAGCGGCTCGAAGCGCTGCCCAAGTACGTCGAGCAGTCGAAGGAACGGCTGAAGCGCCCCGTGAAGTTCTTCGTCGAGAACGAGCTCGAAACGCTGACGCGCCTGCCGGGCTTCTTCAACACGCTCCGCGACATCAGCCGGGAACACCTCGGCGCCTCGATGGAGCGGGCGATGCACAAGCTCATCGAATCGGCGCAGAACTCCCTCGAGCGCTACTCGGACTGGCTCATCGTCGACGTCCTGCCGGAGTGTTCGGAGGACTGGGCGATCGGCGAGGACCTGTACCGCCGCTGGCTCGCCGCCCGCGACATCTCCCTGTCGCCGTCCGGGCTCGTGGCGCTGGGCGAGTCGGAGCTGTCGCGCGGCGCCGAGCGCCTCCGCGAAATCGGCCGCGAGATCAAGCGCAAGGCCCCCATCGAGGACGTGCGCGATCTCGTCAAGCAGCAGCATCCGGACGCGATGGACGGCGTGCTCCGCTACGTCCGCGAGGCGGTCGCCAAGGCGAAGCAGTTCGTGAACCGGTCGAAGTTCGCGCAGATCCCCGAGCACGACTCGATGTACGTGATCGACACCCCGGCGTTCCTGCGCCACCTCGTCCCGCAGGGGATGTACTGGCCGCCGGCCCGGTTCGAGCAGAAGCGGGACGGCTACGTGTGCGTGACACCGGGCGACTGCGACAGCGACAAGCTGAAGGAGCACAATCTCGCCGCGCTCGCGAACCTGACGGCGCACCTCTCCTACCCGGGGCGCCACCTCATGGCCGGCTGGGGACTCCATCACCCGTCGCTCCTCCGCACGTTCGCGAACGCGCCGGAGACGCTGGAAGGCTGGGCCCTGTTCGTCGAAGAGCGGGTCAAGGAGCTCGGGTACGACGACACGCCGCAGTCGCGCTTCATGCAGATCCTCGGGGCGATGAACGCCGGCGCGCGCGTCATCCTCGACGTCAAGCTGGCGACCGGAAGGATGAACTTCACCCAGGCGACGGAGTTCCTGATCGACAACATCGGGACCGACCGCGTGGTCGCCGAAGCCGAGGTGCGGCGGACGGCGATCCAGCCCACGATCTCGGTGTGCCCGCTCTGGGGGCGCGACCGGATGCGCGACCTGCGGAAGCGCACGAAGGAGCGCCTGAAGGGCCGGTACACGGAGCTGTTCTTCAACAACTCGGTGCTTCGCGCCGGCGGCCTGCCGTTCTCGGCGCTCACCAAGGAGCTCGACTGGAAGGTCCAGGAGGAGCTGAGCCGGCCCTCGGATCAGCCGGAGAAGGCCGGAAAGAGCCCCCGCCATGTGAAGCCGCAAGCGCATAAGAAGGTCGCGACGGTCAAGCCTGCGAAGGCCAAACCTGTGAAGAAGAAGGCGCCCGCCAGGAAGAAACGCCGCTGACGGTCGGCTTCGAGCTTCTCCGCTCCCAGCTCCCGGCTGGGCTGCGAGCCCTGGAGCTTCGAGCCAGCAGCTCCGAAACTTGAAGCCTCTGGCTCCGTCGCTTGGAGCTCGGAGCCCAGCTGGAAGCTTCGGAGCATGCAGCTTGAAGCTGACCCTAGAGCAATCCCCGGTACGCGCCTCCGTCGACTTGGAGCACCGTCCCCGTGATGTAGCGGGCGGGTTCCGACGCGAGAAAAACCGCGGCCGCGGCGAAATCCTCCGGCGTCCCGATCCGGCCCGCCGGAATCTCCTCCGCCATCCGCTCGAAGATCTTCCCGACCGAGGTTCCCGCCTTCTTCGCCCGAAGCTCCGCGAGCTCCTTGAGCCGGTCCGTCTTGATCATGCCGGGGCAGAGCACGTTGACGGTGACGCCGCGGGGCGCCGCGGTCCGCGAGAGGGACTTGGCGAAGCCCGCCACGCCGGCGCGCATCGTGTTCGAGAGGGCCAGGTTGTCGATCGGCGCCTTGATCGAGATCGACTCGATCGCGAGGATCCGGCCCCAGCCGCGCTCCATCATTCCCGGGGCCGCCGCGCGCATCCAATCGATCGCCGAGAGCAGCGTCGAGCGTGCCGCGTCCTCGATGGCGCGGTCCGACAGCTCTAGGGGCAGGCCCGGGGGCGGACCGCCGCCGTTCACCACAAGGATGTCGGGCGGCCCCCACCGGCGCTCCACCGCGGACAGGAACGGGCGTATCGACGACCGCCGATAGACGTCGAGGGCGCGCCGGAAGACCGGGCGCCCGGTCTCGCTCTCGATCGCCTTCGCCGCGCGCTCGAGGTCCGGCTTCCGCCTCGCGCAGATCGCCACGCGGCATCCCTCGCGGGCGAGTCCGGACGCGACCGCGAACCCCATGCCCTTCGACGCGGCGAGCACGACCGCGACCCGGTCCCGAATGGCGAGATCCATGGGCTGTCCTTACTGGAAATCCAGGCGGAGACGCTCGACGAACTCGGAGTATCCCTGCCGGCGCCAGAAGTTCCGGGAGACCTGGTTGCGGACCCCCGCGGTCACCTCGGCGTACGGCAGTCCCTTCGTGCGGAACCACGCGTGCAGTCCGTCCAGCAGCAGGGTTCCCACTCCCGACCTTCGCTTCGACGCGCGGACGGCCATCTCCGACACGTATCCGTAAAACTGGTGGGCGACGATGGGCGGGTTCTCGAGGATCGTCGCCAGGGCGTAGCCCGCGAGGTCGCGTCCTTCCTGGGCGACGAGGACGAGGCTGCGCTCGCCCTCGATGTGGCCCGAGAGCCAGGAGCGCTGGACGATGTTCGCCAGGGGCCCCGCCGCCATGCGCGGGTCGAGGTCCGCGTTGAAATCCCACATCTCGCGCCACAGGGCGACGAGGGCGTCGAGGTCGCCCGTCGTCGCGCGGCGCGTGAGCATGGGACAGTTATATCACCGCCGCTTCCGGACGGTTGTGGCATACTCCGGCGCGATGAAGGCCGCAGGAATCTGGATCGGGGCCTTCGCCGCGGCGGCGTGCGCCCTGGTCTGCCTCTATCCCGACAGCTACCAGCAGGACGGCGGCTATCACTTCCTGTTCGCGCGCTGGGCGTTCGTGCATCCGGAGCTGATGGTGGGCGTGTGGAGCCGCCCCGGGTTCACGCTGCTCTATTCGCTGCCGGCCCAGTTCGGGTATCCCGCGGCGAAGCTCTTCACGGCGCTGATCGCCGCCGCGTGCGCCTGGCAGACCTGGCGTCTAGCCCAACACCTGCGGATGGCGCGTCCCGCCCACGCCATTCCGCTGCTCCTCCTGCAGCCGTCCTTCTTCCTGATCTGCACGGACACCCTCACCGAGCCTCTCTTCGCCCTGCTCCTGGTGGTCGCCTTGCGCCTGCATCACGCGGGGAGAATCAGGGACGGAGCGCTGGTCGCCTCCTGCCTGATCTTGGCCCGGCCGGAGGGGTTCTTCATCGGCGTCCTGTGGGGCGTGTGGATCCTGCTGGACCGCCGGGACGAACGTCCGTGGGTCCGCCGGCTTGCTTCGACGCTCCCGCTCGCTTCGGGCGCCGCCGCGTGGTGGCTCGCGGCGCTGCTGATCACCGGCGACCCGCTCTTCATCAAGCACAACTGGCCGCCGGACTGGATCGCGGCGGGCGGACCCTACGGGTCGGGTCCGATCTGGGCCTATGCCTCCAAACTTCCGGAGATTGCCGGGCCCCTCCTGGCCC
>DASTON010000240.1:0-6261 GCA_035762525.1 Planctomycetota bacterium
AACCCTCAGGCAGAAACGAGGCGGAGGTGAACCGCCGCCCCGATTCCCTGCATTCCCTCAGAACCTATGCACTAACCAACGACAGCGGTCCCGCCGTAGCCCCGACAGAAACCCTCAGGCAGAAACGGGGCGAAGGCGGAACGCCGCCCCGATTTTCTGCTTCAATGAAGTCATGCCCTTTCCCCTCGCGGTGACGGATCGGATTGTCATTCCCGAAAGCGCGGTGGAGACCCGCTTCGTGCGCGCCTCCGGCCCCGGCGGACAGCACGTCAACAAGGTCTCGTCCAAGGTGCAGATGTGGATCGACTTGGACCGGATTCTCGGGGCGACCGGCGAGGAGATCGCGCTCATCCGCGAGCGGCTCGCCTCGCGTCTCGACGCCGCCCGAAGGCTCATGATCTTCAGCCAGGCGACCCGGGACCAGTCGCGCAATCTCGAAGACGCCGCGACGCGGGCCGCGGACCTCATCCGCGCGGCCCTCGTGCGCCCGAAGGTGCGTCGGGCCACGAGGCCCACGGGTGCGGCGCGCGAACGGCGCCTCGAGGCGAAGCGAATCCGGGCGAAGCACCGCCGCGACCGCCGGGTCGAGCCGGATTGATCTCATGCTGAACGTCCTCGAAACGGGCCCGGAGCGACGCGCGGAAGTCGCAGAGTTCTACCGGACCGAATGGCCTGACAAGGCGCCTGAACCTTCAGATCGGGTGTTCATCGCTGAGTTGGACGGAAAGCTCGTGGGAGCGGTGCGTCGATGCGAGGAAGCGGGCCTCTGCGTCCTTCGCTCCATGCGCGTCACGACTGAACTTCAGAGGCAAGGCATCGGTCGGCGGCTGCTCCAGGAATTCGCCCGGGCGCTCGGGGAGAGAGAGTGCTACCTGCTGGGGTACTCACATCTCGAAGGCTTTTACGGGTCGGCAGGATTCGCAAAGATCCCGATGACTGAAGTGCCGCCGCACCTGCGGGAGCGGCTCCGGCGCTATCTCGACGAGCGCCCGGACGTCATCCCCATGCGCAGGGCCGCAAGCGCCTCCCCCGCAACGTAGAACGACCCCGTCACAAGGACCCGATCGTCCGGCCGCGCGAGCAGCGTCGCCAAGTCCATAGCGCTCGCGATGTTCGCGGACGTGACACCGACGGACGCTTTGCGCGCGAGCTCCGACGGATCAGCAGCGCGGGGATTGTCCGCGCGCGTGCAAATCCAGAAGTCGACCTGTGGCGCCAGCGCCTTCATCATCGCGCGCCAGTCCTTGTCGCGCGACGCCCCGAAGATGCAGATCGTGCGACGGGCCGGGATGGCGCGAAGCGCCGCGGCGGAGGCCCGCGCCGCGAACGGATTGTGCGCGACGTCGACGATCCAGGTCGGGCGGTGGCCCACGATCTCGAGCCTCCCCGGCGGCCGCGCCGTCGCCAGTCCGCGCGCCGCCTTCGCGGGGTCGAACGTCACGAGCGCGCGCCCTGAAGGTAAGCGAAGCGCATCCTTCAGGGCGCGCCGCGCCATCGACAGCGCCAACATCGCGTTCTCCGCCTGGAACGCGCCCAACGTGGAGAGAGAGTAGCGGCGGCCTTCCCACTTGAAGGCGCTGTTGCGCACTTCCGGGGGGACGACCTCCTGAAGAGGCGCGCGGACCTCGCGAGCCTTGCGGCGGATGACGGAGAGCGCCGCAGGCCGGGTTTCCGTCGTGAAGGCGGAGACGCCGGGTTTGAGGATCCCCGCCTTCTCCGAAGCGATCGCCGCGATCGTCGATCCCAGGCGATCCATGTGGTCGTAGTCGATGCGCGCGATCCCGCACGCCGAAGGCCGGATGAGGTTCGTCGCGTCCAGGCGACCGCCAAGCCCCACTTCGACGACCGCCATTCCGACGCGCCGCTCCGCGAAGATGAGGAACGCGGCCGCGGTCATGATCTCGAAGTAGGTCGGCCGCAAGCGGTCCATCGCGCGGCGCATGCGGTTCATCGTCCGGACGAAGAGCGCTTCCGACACGGGCTCGCCGTCGAGCCGGATCCGTTCCAGCATGTGGACGAGATGGGGTGACGTGTAGAGCCCCGTGCGCACGCCGTGCGCGCGGAAGATCGCCTCGGAGAAGTGGGCGGTCGATCCCTTCCCCTTCGTCCCCGCGATGTGCACCGACGGAAAGCCGCGCTCGGGATGGCCGATCGCCTCGAGAAGCCGCGCCATTCGGAGAAGGTCGTACGGCTGGCCCGAGTATCGGCCGCCGGTCATCCGCTCGTAATCGGTGAACCGGGCGAGGTAGCCGGCGACCTGGGCGAAAGTCCGGAAGGGCACGCGGCGAATTTAAGGGATGAGATAAGATGGCGCCATGCGAATCGCGCTCGTCGTCCTGGCCGCCTTGATCGCCGGCCAGGAGCCCGCCCGCACGCCCATCTGGTGGAGCCTGAAAAAAGGCCAGATTGCGCGGTACGAGTTCAACCACCGGCTCGTGTCAGGGGAGAAGGACCGCACCCAAGAGGCCGAGCTGACGCTCGTGATCGTGCTCGAAGGAGGCGACCTGGGGGCGGACCGCGCGAATGCCGTCACGCTCACGTTCGAGCGGATCGCGCTCATCAAGGCGGGCGACGGGGAGCGCGAGGACTACGACTCGGCGCGCGACAAGGAGCCGCCGGCGGGGTCGTATCCTCGAGTGCTCTCAAAGTGCGTCGGAAAGTCGGTGTCGTTCCGGATCGCCGCCTCCGGCAGCTTCACGGCGATCGAAGACCTCCGCACGATGGTCCAGGACGCGGTCGACGCCTACCCGGACCTCAAGGGCCGGTCGAAATGGGACGCCGACGGCGTCAAGGTCGTGGCGCGGCGGCTCGAGTGGCTTCTCCGGCTCGGCTTGGAAACGCCCAAGGGGGGCCCGGCGGCGGTCGGAGACACGTGGGAGACCAAGTACGAGAGCGAGGACGTCACCCGCGGGGTCGGCAAGGCCGTGTGCCGCTCGCGGTTGAAAGAGCTCAAGCCGGGGGAAGCCCAGATCGAGCAGACCGTGAAGTTCGATTTCGACGCGCCCTACGCCGCGGCGATCAAGGAGGCCTCGGGAAAAGGGGCGCTCGTCTGGGATACGGAACGGGGGATGCTGAAGACCCTCGGCACGACGTCCAAGTTCGTCACGCTTAAAGGCGACGCGACCCACACCGTGACCGTGGCGCTCCTCAAGGACGCGCCGGCCAAGTAGCCTTAGCCGTTGGGATCGGGGTCCGACAGGATCCGGGTCATCACGATCCGGTGGAGGATCCCGAGGGCGTCCACCGCGTGGGCGCCCCAGTGAATCTCGAAACCTCCCCGGACCCACTGGAACGCGATCTCGTCCAGGAGCGTGTCATCGTGGGTGTCCCACGCGCGCAGGCCCGCGGCGACGTCGCGATAGACGTCGGCCAGGTCGTCCGCGAGGTTTCCCGCCACCGGCTCCGTCTTTTCTTTCTGCGTCTTCATCGGTTCGAACGTCATCCAGTACCAGGCGTCCGTGCCCAGCTGGTTCGAAAGCCGGTGATAGAGGGAGCGCCATTCCTCGTGGGTCACTTGGAACCGGGAGAGAGTCCGGTCGTTGGCGTCGACCGATTCGATGCCGGTCAGGCCCAGGGCGTAGGCATAAAGCTCCGAGAGCGCGGGGAGCAGGGCTCGGACCCAGGTCTTCAGATCAACCGGCCGTTCCTCGATGAGGCGGCAGTATTGCCGGGCCGCCTCGACGAAGAGCAGCATCCGCGGATCGCTCCGCAGGCTGAGCTTCCTATTGGGGAAAGACCCTGAGTCCATAATTAATGATTTTAACATCGGCAAGGGGCGGGTTCATCCTGAATAGGAAACCCCAAGCCCCCGCCTTCGGAAAACCTTGGATATCAAGGAGCTACCCATAATGGGTCAACTGTCCTTGGTCAACAGCCTGATCAGTGACTCCGCCAACTTTGCGCCTTTGGGGTCGCCCCTCGGGTAGATGTGAATGGCTTTGTCGTCGACCACGCGAATCTCGTCCGGATGCCGCGCCGCCAGCCGCTTCGCCCGCCCCCGGTCCAGGTAGGTCGCCACGACGTAGCCCCGACCCAGCGCCACGCTCGAGAGCCGCCATGCGCTCGCCAGGTGCTTCACCTTCACGACCTTCAGGAAGTTGTCCACCTCCTTCGGCGGCGGGCCGAAGCGGTCCGCCAGCGCCGCCCGCGCCGCCTCTGGATCCTCCGCCCCCACCACGCTCCGGTACGCCTCGACGCGCGACCGCAGGTCGTCGATATACGTCGCCGGAATGTGGGCCTCGACGCCGATATCGACCCCCGTTTCAGGCGGCTCCTCCACCGCCTCCTTCCGCTGCTTCTTCGCCTCCTTCTCCAGCATCTTCAGGTAAAGGTCGTACCCCACCGCCGCGATGTGGCCGTGCTGCTCGCGGCCGAGGAGATTCCCCACCCCGCGGATCTCGAGGTCGCGCATCGCGATCCGGTACCCGCTCCCGAGATCGCTGTACTCCTCGATCGCCTTCAGCCGCTTGCGCGCCTGCGGCAGGATCTGCCGGTCGCGCGGCAGGAGCAGAAGGCACTTCGCCTGCACCTTGTACCGCCCGACCCGCCCGCGCAGCTGGTGCAGGTCGGCCAGGCCGAACTGGTCCGCGTTGTCGATCAGGATCGTGTTCACGTTCGGGATGTCGAGGCCGCTCTCGATGATCGTCGTCGCGATGAGCACGTCGACCTTCTTGTCGAGGAACGCGAGCATCGTCGCCTCGAGCTCATGCTCGTCCATCTGCCCGTGCGCCACGCCGAACGACGCCTCGGGCAGGATGCGCTCCAGCGACCGGCGCACGCCCTCGATCGAATGGACCCGGTTGTGGACGAAGTACGCCTGCCCGCCCCGGTCCAGCTCCGAAAGGATCGCCTCGCGGATCCGCCGGTCGTCGCGCGCCAGGACCTCGGTGCGGATCGCGATCCGGTCCTGCGGAGGCGTCGCCAGCGACGAGATGTCGCGGATCCCGAGCAGCGACATGTGCAGCGTCCGCGGGATCGGCGTCGCCGTCAGCGTCAGCACGTCCACCGTCGCGCGCAGCCGCTTCAGCATCTCCTTGTGCTCGACGCCGAACCGCTGCTCCTCGTCGATGACGACCAGGCCGAGATCCTTGAACTTCACGTCGGGCTGCACGATCCGGTGCGTGCCGATCAGGATGTCGATCTTCCCCGCCTCGGCCGCCTTGAGCAGCCGCCGCTGCTCCGCCTTCGACTTGAAGCGCGAGATGACTTCGATCGACAGCGGATAGTCGGCCATGCGCTCCGTGAACGTCTGGAAGTGTTGCTGGGCAAGCACGGTCGTCGGCACGAGCACCGCGACCTGCTTGTTCGACGTCGCGGCCTTGAACGCGGCGCGCATCGCCAGCTCGGTCTTCCCGTAGCCGACGTCGCCGCAGATGAGGCGGTCCATGGGGCGCGGCGTCTCCATATCCTTCTTGATCGCCGCCGTCACCGAGATCTGGTCCTCGGTGTCCTCGTAGGGGAACGCGGCTTCGAACGCGCGCTGCCACTCGGTGTCCGCAGGAAAGGCGATGCCCATTTCCAAGTTTCGCAGCGCCTGCACGCGGAGCATCTCTTGGGCGAGCTTGCGGACCGACTCCTCGGCGTGCAGCCGGTCGGTCGTCCACTTCGTGCCGCCCAGCGTGTGAAGCGGGGGCGCCGAGTCGGTCCCG
The DNA here is from genome assembly GCA_035762525.1 of Planctomycetota bacterium. Lineage (GTDB taxonomy): Bacteria > Planctomycetota > MHYJ01 > MHYJ01 > JACPRB01 > DASRJF01. The sequence continues at coordinate 5,649 of DASTON010000240.1, forward strand.
CCGACGTACTTCTGGATGAGGTCGATGTTCGCGACCGGCTCGTAGACCTTGGCACCGCCCTGATACTCCAGCGCGACGAAGTCCTGCTCGCGGCCGTCCCGCTTCAACTTCTCCAGCCCGATGAAGCGCCCGATGCCGTGGCTGAGGTGGACGACCGTGTCGCCCTTCTCGAGCTCGAGAAGCGCGTCGATCGGCCGCGCGCCCGCCCGCCTGGGCGTCGGCCGCCGGACGCGGTAGCGGTTGAAGAGCTCGTGATTCGAGAGGATCGCCAGGCCGGCCTCCTCGAACATGAACCCGGTGGAAAGACGCCCCCGCCGCAGCTCCACGTTGTCCACGCCGGCATCGTGAAGGAGCTGGCGGACGCGCTCGTCCTCGCCTTCCGTCGCGCTGTAGAGGATCACGCGCTCGCGCTCCTTCGCGATCTGCGCCAGCTCGCCCGCGACATTGACCAGCGCCCCGGAGAAGCGCTGCATCGAGAGCGTGCGGAAGTTGATCGACGACCCGCGCTCCGGAACCGGGAGGGATTGCACCGTGAGCACGGCCCGGCCGGCAAGCGCGCGCGAGAAATCGACCTCCTTCACGTCCGCCGACTCGCGGACGACGAGCCAGCCCC
>DASTON010000241.1:0-3900 GCA_035762525.1 Planctomycetota bacterium
CAGGATATCGCACTTCCCGTCGTTGAGGGCGAACTCGATGCCCGACGGATCGGCCGCCGGGTCTTTGAACAACTTCGCTTCGATGTTGTCCACGGAGAGTTTCCAGTACGGCTTCCCGCTCTCCAGGCGAAGGAGGTACTCGGGCTTGGTCGCGACCTTCTTGGCGGCGTCGGATTCCGCCTTCGCGCCCTCCTTCTCGAGGAAGCCGCCGATGACCTTCCCGTCCTTGGGATGCACCGACACGATGTAGAACTTCGCGGGATCGCCGAACCCCACGCGCAGGTCGACATAGACCGCGGCCGGGCGCACCTTGACGCGGACGCCCGACACCTTGGGCCAGGGAATCGGAAGATCGCGAAGTCTCAGGATCGAGAGCATTGAGTCCGCGCCCGGGTCGCTCCAGCCGAGGGCGCCGTCCTTGAATTCGCCGTTGCCGCCGAACCTCACTTCGTCGAGGAGCAGCGGGTGCCATTGGTTGGAGTCGATCGTGAGGAACCGCATCGCGTGCACCTTGGCCTTCACTTCCCCGGACTTCGAGAGGCCGAGAACCAGGTCGAGGATCCGGCGAGACTCCTTCCGGTCCTTGTCGCCGAGCAGCTCGACGTCCTTGTAGAGGCGCACGAGGAGGACCTCGTGGACGAACCGGTGCAGGGCGCCGTCCGCGGCCTCCATCAGGTCCTCGTGCTTCGTCCACCCGGCGGCGAGGAACTCCGCGGCGCGGACGGGCTTGCCCTCCGCGAGGTTCCGGTCCGCGGCCTGGAGCGCCCAGCCGACGAGCGGGCGGAAGATGCGGCTGCGATCGAGCACGCTCTCGAAGCCCCGGGCGAGGGCGAACGCGGCGTCGGTCTTCCCGTCGGCCATCCGGAGGATCGCCTCCTCGACGGCGGGCGCCTCGAGCAGCTTCTCCTTCCGAATCTCCGCCAGGCCTTCCTCGAAACCGAGCGTGCAGAACAGAACCTCGGCCGGCTTGCCCTCGATTTCGAGGAGGACGCGGTCGGCGTTCGCCTCTTTGACGACGCCGGTCGTCCTGCCCAGGGTCACGGACTGGCCGACGCGCTTCGTGAGCCACGCCTGCCTCAGCTTGTCCGCCCAGATCGCGGCTTGCAGGAGCTCGCGATTCCACGCCAGCCGCTCCTGGATCTCCTTGGGGCGGTTCTTCGCCCACGCGTCGATGCGCTTGAGGAGCTCGACCGCCGCCGTCCCCTGCGCGCGATCCTTCTCGATCGCAGCGAGGAACGAGGCGAGGTCGTCCTGGGGCTGCAGGAGGGCGAAGAGCAGAATTGAGATCATCGGCGCCCCGGTTATACGTCTCAAGATTGGGGGATACAAGAAGTTCAGAACCCTGTTAGGTTGCCGAGCATGACGCTGATCCTGGCGGCGCTGGTTCTCCTGCAGGCTCCAACGGTACGCGAAGAGTTGCTCCGCCTCTCGATGCCTGGATGTGGTCATGGGACGGAAGATCGGGTCCGGAGACTCGTTCAGATTTCAGATGCGGCGCTGGAAGAACTCCCGGCGATGATCAAGGAATCCGGGTGGGAACGTCGCGACGGCCTGCTGTCACTCTATCGCCTGATTGCCCACTTGAGGGCCGTCCCCCGGACGCCCGCGGTGATCCTGAATCTCGCGAGAAGCGGCCACCTTGCCGCCGCCCAAGTCGTGCTGACAATCAGGGACAAGCGATCGATCGATTTCACGCTTGAGTGCTTGGACCGCATGGCCGCGGACGAACAAACGGCGTCGTTCACGCTGGAACGGGCGATACTCGAGGCCGCCGGAAGATCCCGCTCCGAGGAAGTTGGGAAACGCCTCCTCGCCCTGATCGATGTTCCCCACATGCGAAAGCTCGTCATCGAGCCGCTGGGAACCTTGGCCTACGCGCCCGCGGCGGACAAGTTAAGAGAGCTGACCAGGGTGCAGGACAAATCGATCGCCACGGCGGCGAATTTTGCGCTGTCGAAGATCGTGGTTCCCGCCACGGCCGAAGCGCTCGTCGCGAGAGTTCGGAGCAAGTGGATGTCCGGCGAATTCTCATGGTACGAGTGGGCGCTGGAGCGAATCGTCGATCTCAACCTGAAGGAAGCGGCGCCCGCGCTGCGCGAGGAGCACGACGAGTTCGTGAGAAAATTCGGCGCCGCCCAGGGAATCGGGTGGTCCTCGGAGGTCCTCTTTGCGATCCACCGACTCGGCGGAAAGCTGGCTCCCGAGGAGACGAAGTTGCTCGCCGATTTCGGCCGCCTGGAGCCCGCGAAACTCTCCGAGGCCGGCGAAGAGAAGCTCGTGGAGGGCTTCGACAAGTCGGTGTGGGCGCCGCGCGCTCAGCGCCTGAAGGAGCAGGAGGCAAAAAACGCCCGGCCTCCGCGCCTCACGGAGGACCAGCTCCCCCGCTTCATGAAGGAGCGGATCGTCTTTGTCATGAACCTCGAGCCGCCCGACCCCTTGTACCTCGCTCCGGACGCGGCGCTCGCGCTCCAAACGATCGAAGAGATGCTGACCAACCAGGTCAACGAGCGGGACTGCGACAAACTGCTCGCCGCCTACCTGTATCTCGCGCGCCTGCGCGAGGGGATGAAGACGCCGGTGGTCATTTACCGGATGGCGAGTCTCCACCCGCTCGCCGCGGCCATCGTGACTACGATCGCGGACGACAAGGCGGAAGCCTGGTACCTGGAAGCGCTGAAAGGGCGCAATGCCCTCAACACCTTGATGAGTCCGGGCCGGCTGTCGAGCGACAACGTAAAAGCGGCACTGCTGAAGTGGTTCCGCGAGGGCGGCCGCTTGAGCGAGCGGATGGCCGCGCTCCGCGCTCTGGCGGACCTCGGATGCGTCGAGATCCTTCCCGAATTGGAGACCCTCAAGGAAAACCCCATGGAGATCCGGGAGGCGAAGTGGAGGCTCGAGATCTTTGCGTCGCCCAAACGGGACGAACTCCTCCTCACCTATGCGAAGAGCATGGCGCGCAGCACCAATTTCTCCTACTCCGAGTGGGGGTTGGCTCAAATCGTGCGGCTCAATCTCAAGCATCTCGCTCCGGAACTGAGAGCGTGGTACGACGTGGCGCAAATGAAGTGGGTTTCCTGGACCCCCATGAGGGGGAAAGTGCTTCACGCCCTCGTCAAGTTCGGCGCCCCGATCTCGCCGGCCGAGGAGGAGATCCTCAAGAAGTCCGGCCGCTCTATCCCACCAGCTCGATGACCGCGGCGATCACCATGAAGGCGCAGCTCGCCAGCGCGATGACGAATCCGGCCCAGGCGAATCCGCGATCCGGCGCCCGCCGCACCGACCGCCCCGAGTAGATCAGCCCCATCGGCAGCGACGTGAACATGACGCTCGGTCCGAGCATCGTGAGCGGATGGCCTCAGCAGAAGACGATCCCCAGTCCGAGTCCGGCGAACGGGAGCAGGGTGTATCCGAGCGCGAGCTTCCCGAAGACCCGTCCGCGCGAGAGGTACAACCCCAGGATTGTCCCGAGCCCCAAGGTCGCCGCCAGAAACGGAATCAAGTCCATATAATCCTATCGTCGCTTTCTGCCTTCTGCCTTCTGCCTTCAGCCTGCACCCAGCCGTAGCCCCAACAGGAACTCAAGCAGAAACGGGGCGAAGGCTGGTCGGACTTCGGTTGTGACCTCGGACTCCTGGACGTCGGCCTTCGGACCTCGGCCCTGGGACGTAGGACTCCTCTCTATAGTTTCGTTTTGAGACAGTTGTCTCCGTATTGTCTATACTTTCTCTCGATGTCTGGTACCGCCTCTCGTTCCGTTCTCGTTGCGGATGACGACCCCGGTATCTGCAGATTCATCAAGGAAGCCCTGAAGCCCCGCGGCTTGTCCATCACCGAAGCCCACGATGGCGTCACGGCCTGTGAGCAAGCCGAGTCTTCTCCCCCTTCCCTGGTCTTGCTGGA
>DASTON010000242.1:0-6030 GCA_035762525.1 Planctomycetota bacterium
CCGGATTCACGTACGCGTACGTCGCGACGAGCGACGGCGGCCGCACCGAGAGCAGCCACACGTAGGCCGTGAACGCGACGATAGACCCGAAGACCGCGAGGTACGTCATCGCGATCACCGATTGAGTCGAGACCGCGCGCAAGTCCAGCATCCCCCACTGCCCCGTCGGCAGGGCGAGGAGCAGGAGGCCCGCGCCTCCCGCCATCATTTCGACGGCGGTCGCGACGAACGCGGACTTGGGGAGCTTCGCGCCCCGCGCGTAGATGGATCCGATCGCCCACGAGATCTCCGCGGCGATCAAGGACGCCGCTCCCCACGGATCGACGCTTCCGGCCCCCCGCGGCGCGACCAGGAGCGCCACGCCCCCCAGGCCGACCAGGAGCCCCAGCGCCACCGGCCACGAGGGCCACCGCCCGCCGGGGCGGATCGCCTCGAAGAGCGCCATCCAGATCGCGACGCCCGCGATGATGAGCGACGCGATTCCCGACGGCACCGTCAGCTGGGCCTGGACCACCCCGCCGTTCCCGCCCAGGAGAAGGAACAGCCCCACGATCGCCGCGGGCTTCCACTCGCCCCTCTGGGGCTGGGGCGCGCCGAAGAGCCGCGCGACGGCGTAGAGCACCGCGCCCGCGACCAGGAATCGCACCCCCGCCATGACAAAGGGCGGGATCGTCTGGATCGCCCGGTCGATGGCGAGGTACGTCGACCCCCAGATCAAGTAGATCAGGAGGAACGCGACCACCACGAGCCACTTCGGGCTACTCATGGCCCGCTTCCCCGTTTTCGATCGGGAGTTTCGCGGTCTCCTTGACCGTCGTGAAGACGACGGTCGTGCGCGTCGACGTGATGGCGCGGATCGCGCCGAACTGCTCGCGGAGCAGCTTCCCCAGCGCCTCCGTGCTCGCGGCCCGAACCTTGACGAGGTAGCAGTCCTCGCCGGCGACGTGGTGCACCTCCTGGACGCCGGGGATCCGCGACAGGGCCAGCCCGACGGCCGTCGAGCCCACGCGCTCCTCGGCGCGCACGAAGATGAAGGCGACCAGGCCGAGGTCGAGCATCGGCGCGTCGAGCTGCGCCTCGTACCCGCGGATCGCGCCGCGCTTCTCGAGCTTCCGGATCCGCTCGAGAACCGCGGACGGCGCGAGCTTGAGCCGCCGCGCGATCTCCACGTTGGGCGTCCGCGCGTTCCCCTGCAGGATCGTCAGGATCTTCCGGTCCGCCGCGTCGATAGGCTTCATACCCGCTAGAATACAGTATGAAATTCATAAGAACAAGTAAATATCAGAATGTTCTTCTGTTTTTACTCATGATTACCGATGACAGAAGACGGATGACGGTCGCCGCGACCCGACGCTTCGGAGTCGTGGTGGAACCCGTTGGAGCCTCTGGCGGATCCTTCGTTTCGCCGAGGTGAACTTGGCTGATCTGTCATCGGCCATCTGTCATCTGTCATCACCGGTTTTGGACGTAGAATGCCCCGATGCTCTGGGTCGTGGTCGGCCTGCTGGTACAAGGTCCCAGCGAATGGGAGCGGTTCGGGCCCGGCTCGTACGCCGAGTACGCCACCACCGGCAAGCAGGACGGCGCCGACGTCCGCACGACGGAGAAGGCGCTCTTCCGGGAAGCGACGTCGACCGACGTGGTCATCTCGATGGAGACCGTCGACGCCTCGGGCGGCCGCTCCACCGTCGACATGAGGTACCCGCTCCCCCAGCGCGCGGTCCCCAAGGAGGACGAGGGAACGAAGACGGGGGACGAGACGCTCACGATCGACGGCAAGACGTTCGAGTGCGAGATCTACGAGCGGAAGGGAATCCGGAGGTGGCTCTGCGCGTCGGCGGCGGCGAATCGCGGCGTCCTGAAGTCGGAATCGATCGCGGGGACGGTCCGCCTCTCGACGAAAGTCCTGAAGCTCGCGGAGAAGATCGCCGTCGCCGGCACGACCCTCACCTGCTGGATGCGGGAGGAGGTCACCGAGATCGGCGATCAGAAAACGACGCGCCGGACGTGGATGTGCGACAGCGTTCCCGGGGCGGTGGTCCGGACCGAGATCCGCCAGGTGAAGGGAGCTTCCGTCGTGGTCGACACGGTCACGAACCTGACGTCGTTCCACGTCGTTAAGAAGTAGGGATGATCACCGCAATTGCGATGTGCCTGGCGCTGGCGGCGCCGCAGGATCAACTCGACGAAAAGATCAAATCGCTAGTCGCCGCCCTGAAGTCCGAAGACATCGAGACGCGCGAGAAGGCGACGCGCGACATCATCGCGCTCGGGATCGACGCCCTCCCCAAGCTGGAAAGGGCGCAAACGGCCGCGGAAGGCGAGGTGCGGGCGCGACTAGAACTTGCGGTCACCAAGCTTCGGCGTGAAGTGATACTCCTCAAGAAGGCGCCGCCCGTCAGGCTCGTAACCGTGTCCGCCAAGGATCGCCCCCTGAAGGACTTCTTGCCGGACGTCGGCCGCCAGGCAGGCGTTTCGTGCGAGTGCGACCCGGCGGTCGCGAACCTGACGGTGACGTTCGAAGCCAAGGACGAGCCGCTGCTGAAAGTGCTGGATCGCGCGTGCCGCACGCGGGCCGACGTCTCATTCGAGATCGCAAAGGGCAAGATTCGGATGATCCCGGGGGATCATCCCGATGTCCCAACGGCGTATTCGGGTCCCTATCGAGCGCGGCTGATGAAGACTACGGCCCCAAAGGCCAAGGACTCGATCCTGTACTTCCGATTCGATGCGCAGCCCGATCAGGAGTACATTTCGGTCGCGGGCAGCGGCGCATCGCCTCCGGCGGGGTTCGGAATCCACCCGGCCTCTCTCGTCCCGTTCACCACCTGGCTCTGGACGAGCACGACCGGGATGACGGTGCAGATCGAGGGGGTCCAGGTTCAGGCGGACAACTGGAAGGACCTCGCCGGAGTGTTCCTGGTGAAGCGCGAGGAGGGCGACGCCCAATCGCTCGGGTCGCTCCGGTTCCGGGCCCGCTTTCATTTCCCCGTCGACGCCTCACGGACCGAAGCGGCCATGACGGAGCATCCGCGGAGGCTCCCGGTGGGCGATTACGAATTCACTTTTCGCAGCGCCAAGTTGTTCGTCCAGAGACCCGACGCACTCCGCAAAGTGCCTCGTCTCTCCCTGGAGGAATTGACCGACCTGAACTCCTTCTCCGCCGTCAACGACGAGGGAAATAAATCCCCCCTCAAGTTTTTTGGCACACGCAACACCTTCCCGGGCGAGCTCATCTATCAATTCGTCGCCGAGGAAGACCTTAAGGGCAAGACGGTCAAGCTCGAATACACCGTCTATACGCTCGCGGAGCGGGAGATCGAGTTCGAGCTGAAGGACGTCAAGCTCCGCGACTAGGCCCGCATCACGAATCACGCATCACGAATTACGGGGATCGTTCTACGCATTGAAACCGTCCCCGTGATGCCTGATGCGTGATACGTTATGCGCTCCCAATGAAAATCGTCTGCGTCGGGGGCGGTCCCGCCGGCCTTCTCTTCTCCATCTTGATGAAGAAGGACGATCCGTCCCACGACGTCACCGTCCTCGAGCGCAACAAGGCCGACGACACCTTCGGGTTCGGCGTCGTCTTCTCCGACGCGGCCCTTGATTCGATCGCCGACGTCGACCGGCCCGTCCACGACGCCATCACGAAGAGCTTCTTCCACTGGGACGACATCCACATCCACTTCAAGGGCGAGGTCCTCCGCTCCACCGGCCACGGCTTCAGCGGCCTCTCCCGCAAGGTCCTCCTCGACATCCTCCAGAAGCGCGCGAGCGAAGTCGGCGTCCGCCAGGAATTCCAGACCGAGGTGGGAGATCTCGAGCCCTACCGCGACGCCGATCTCATCCTCGCGTCGGACGGCGCGAACAGCACCGTGCGCGCCAAGTACGCGGAGCACTTCAAGCCGACGATCGACTGGCGCCCCAACCGCTTCGTCTGGCTTGGGACGACCTTCCCCTTCACCGCGTTCACCTTCTACTTCAAGGAGAACGAGCACGGCCTCTGGCGCGTCCACGCCTACCGCTACGACAAGGAGCACTCCACCTTCATCGTCGAGACGACCGAGGCGGCGTGGAAGAAGGCGGGGCTCGAAAACGCGACCGAGGACCAGACGATCGCCTTCTGCGAGCGCCTCTTCGCGAAGGAGCTCGCGGGGCACCGCCTTCTCAAGAACCGCTCCCTCTGGCGCTCGTTCCCGATCATCCGCTGCGCCTCCTGGCGGCACGGCAACATCGCGCTCGCGGGCGACTCCGCCCACACCGCGCACTTCTCGATCGGGTCCGGAACCAAGCTCGCGATGGAGGACGCGATCGCCCTCCGCGACGCGCTCCGCCGGAATCCCGACGTCCCCGCCGCGTTGAAGGCGTACGAGCAAGTCCGGCTCCCGCAGGTCGAGAGCTACCAGCGCGCCGCGCAGGTCAGCCTCCAGTGGTTCGAGGACACCGAGCGCTACGCGGGCCTCGAGCCCATCCAGTTCGGCTTCAGCCTCCTCACGCGCAGCCTCCGCGTCTCGCACGAGAACCTGAAGAAGCGCGACCCCGCGTACGTCGCGTCGATCGACGCGTGGTTCGCGAAAAAGGACCCGGCGCCGCCGCCGCTCTTCACGCCCTTCAAGCTGCGCGGCCTCGAGCTCGAAAATCGCGTCGTGGTCTCGCCCATGTGCCAGTACTCCGCGGAGGACGGCACGCCCGACGACTGGCACCTGGTGCACCTCGGGAGCCGCGCGATGGGCGGCGCGGGGCTCGTCTTCACGGAGATGACCGACGTCAGCCGCGAGGGGCGGATCAGCCCGGGCTGCACGGGGATGTACAAGCCGGAGCACGTCGACGCGTGGCGGCGCATCGTCGACTTCGTCCACCAGCGCACGCCCGCGAAGATCGGAATCCAGCTCGCGCACGCGGGGCGGAAGGCCTCGACTCGACTCGCCTGGGAGGGGATGGACGAGCCGCTCCTCGAAGGCAACTGGCCGATCATCTCCGCGTCGCCGATCCCGTGGTTCCCCCACAGCCAGATCCCGCGCGAGATGACGCGGACGGACATGTACAAAGTGCGCAACGACTTCGCCTCCGCGGCGCGCATGGCCGAGGAGTGCGGGTTCGACATCCTCGAGCTCCACTTCGCCCACGGCTACCTGATCTCGAGCTTCATCACGCCGCTCTCGAACGAGCGCCAGGATGGCTACGGCGGATCGCTCGAGAACCGCATGCGGTTCCCGCTCGAGGTCTTCGACTCGGTCCGCGAGGCGTGGCCTTCGGACAAGCCGATTTCGGTGCGCATTTCCGCGACGGATTGGGCGCCGGGGGGGATTGGCCCGGCGGACGCGGTCGATATCGCGCGGCTCCTCAAGAAGCACGGATGCGACATCATCGACGTCTCGGCCGGCCAGACGGTCCCGAACGCGAAGCCCGTCTACGGCCGCCAGTTCCAGACGCCGTTCGCCGAGCGGATCCGGATCGAGGCGAAGATCCCGACGATGACCGTGGGCAACATCTCCTCGTTCGCCGACGTGAACAGCATCCTCGCGGCGGGCCGGGCGGACCTGTGCGTGCTGGCGCGCGCGCACCTGTGGGATCCCTACTGGACGCGCCACGCGGCGCGCGAGCTGGGCCACCCGCTGTCGTGGCCCGATCCGTACTCGTCGCTCGACCGTTACACTCCGCGGTTCACATGAGTATGCATCCAGTAGCCGGCATCCAGCATCCTGGGAAGCGGACCCGGATGCAGGCTGCGGGATGCAGGATGCACATGCATGCTTGCTGACTTCGTCGTAAACGGGGTTCTGCTGGCCGCCGATGCAGCGATCTTGTTCGTCCTCTGGAAGAAGCGCGAACCCAAGGTCCTCGCGCTACTCCTCGTCCTCTGTGGATTCGCGGCTCCTTTCCTCGGGATCTTCTCCCTGTTCATGATCGGCCTCTTCGCCTCCATGCGCGTGTGCGCCTGGGCGATCTTCGTGCATGGGGTCATCGTCCTGGGCGGATGCGCAGGTCTCCTTTGGAAGCTCCATCGAAAAACCGCGATCGCGGCGG
>DASTON010000243.1:0-4301 GCA_035762525.1 Planctomycetota bacterium
GACCATTTCAAATCGCGAGGCAGATGAATCCATGAAACTGATCGCCGAGAAGGTGAAACCGCGGCAGGCCGTCGCCGACACCCTGGCGCTCTTCGCCTTCGAAGACGCCAAGACCCTGGCTGGGGGCTGGGCCGCCGACCGCCGGCTCGAGAAGAGGTACAACGACGCGGCGCGCGACGAGGACTTCAAGGGCAAGGAGAAGTCGGTCCTTGTCATCTATCCCGAGAGCGCGAAGCCCGCGCGCCGGATCCTCGTGGCCGGCCTGGGGAAGGCCGCCGCGTTCGACGCGGAGAAGCTGCGCCGGGCGTCCGCCGCGATTGCCAATCGGATCAAGGCGATCGACGGGAAGGACGTCACGTTCGGCCTGCCGCTCGACCGGCGCGCCGCCGTTCCCGCCCGTGAACAGGCGCAGGCCGCGGTCGAAGGGCTTCTTCTCGCCTTCTACGAGTACCGCAAGTACAAGTCGAAGCCCAACGGGTCGCCGAGCAAGCTCGCGCGCGTCCGCCTCGCCATCACCGACGACGGGGACGCCGCGGCGCTGAAGGAAGGCGCGGAGCGGGCGCGGATCTTCGCCGAGGCGACCTGCCTGACGCGCGATCTCGTCAACGAGCCGCCGAGCGTCTGCACGCCCAAATACCTGGCGACCGCGGCCGAAGAGGTCGCGAAGGGCGCGGACTCCATCTCCATCAAGGTCATCGACGAGAAGGAGGCGAAGAAGCTCGGCATGGGCGGCCTGCTCGGCGTTTCGGCGGGAAGCACCGAGCCGCCCCGCTTCGTTCACCTCACCTACACGTCCCCCGAGGCCGCCTCGACCGTCGCCGTCCTCGGAAAGGGAATCACGTTCGACAGCGGCGGGCTTTGCATCAAGCCCGCGGACGGCATGCTGAACATGAAGGACGACATGTCGGGGGCCGCGGCGGTCATCGGCGTCTTCAAGGCCCTGCGCGAGCTCAAGCCCCGCATCAACGTCCACGGCATCTTCGCCGCGAGCGAGAACATGCCCGGCGGCTCCGCGTACAAGACGCGGGACGTCCTGACCGCGATGAACGGCAAGACGATGGAGATCATCAACACCGACGCCGAGGGCCGGCTCGTCCTCTCCGACGCGCTCTCCTACGCCTCCAAGCTCAAGCCGGACTGCATCGTGGATCTCGCGACGCTCACCGGGGCATGCGTCGTCGCGCTCGGCCCCGAGGTCAGCGGCATTTTCGGGACGGACCAGCCGCTCGTCGACAAGCTCATCGGGGCGGGCAAGTCCACGGGCGAGAAGATCTGGCAGCTTCCGCTCGTCGACGAGTACTGGGACATGATCAAGAGCGACGTGGCCGACATGAAGAACTCCGGCGGGCGCTGGGGCGGATCGATCACCGCCGCCCTCTTCCTGAAGGAGTTCGTCGGCGAGGGCATCCCGTGGGCGCACATCGACATCGCCGGGCCCGCGCTGACGGAGTCCAGCCAGCCTTACAAACCCGCAGGGGGTACGGGAGTTGGAGTTAGGACGATACTCAGATTTCTCGAAGCAAAGGCTGGGCCAAGCGATTAGCGATTGATGATTGACGATTGCTGATGGCGCGTCGAACACCTCTAATCGTCAATCTCGAATCGTCAATAGTCTTCACGGAGTCCAAGGGGCAGACGGAACGCCGCCCAGGGACCGGTGCAACGTCTCCGCCCGGTCCGCGTCGCTCCGGGATGCTTCGGTCTGGCCCAGCATCCCCAGGTAACCCGACCTACGCACATAGACCGCGCTGAAGAAGTCGGTGAACTCGCGAATCTCGATTCCCCCCTCCGGAAGCGGGGTCCCGTCCATGCGCCGGACCTCCGCCGGCTCGTCCTCGAGCATCTCCGCAAGAACGGCCGCCGCGCCCGACCAGTCGGAGGATGCGACCGCGGCCTTTTCCTTCGGTTCGACGTACGTCTCGTACGCCACGCGGTAGTCGCCCGACCGGATTGCTCTCATGTGCGGCGGCAGAGATCGGAAGAGACAGAGACCGGCGAGCGCAATCACCCCGGCCGCAATCGCGACCCGCTTCCATTCCTTTGCGCGGATCCACTCCGCGAGCATGACGATTCCACAGCCCGCAAAGGGAATCAGGCCCGCGGTCAGCGGAGCGCGGAACCGGGCGAGCACGTAGAAAATCAGCATCGGCGCCGCCGCCGTCGCCACGACCGCGTACAGCAGGGAATGGCGGCCCCGTTCCTTCCAGGCGGCGTAGAATCCCAGGAGCGCGAAGGGAAGGATCAAGCCGAACCCGGCGAATCCGATCCCCAGGACCGGCGCGTGCGCGCGGTAATACAGGAAGTTCTTGTTGTTCGGCAGCTCGTAATCGTGGAACAACATCTTCGACTTCCGCCACAAGAGGGCGACAAACGTGCCGGGCGAGTGACGGTCGAGCGTCTCGCGCGCCGCCGATCCGAAGTCGCCTCCCGTCTTGTCCATCAGCAGGGCCAGGGCGCGGTCGTCGGCCGCCCACCCCCGCGTCGGATCGGTGTCGGGCCAGTTCGCGGCCACGAACGTGACGGTTCCCACGGACGATAGACTAAAGAGCGGCGCGCCGACGACGGCGTTCCGGACAAACGCGGGAGCCAGGCAGACGATCGCCCCGGCCGCGATGGCCGCCAAGGGTCTCCAGCGCTCCTGGGATTTCCACGCAAGCCAGGCCGCCCCGACGATTCCGAACAGGACGAACGTCGTTTGCAGCAGAATCGCCAGGCCGAGCCCGACCCCGACGACCGCCCATCTCCGCAACGATCCGCGTTCGAGCGCCCCCTCGAACAGGAAGGCGAGACCGAGCGTGATGAAGACGGTGAGCGAGGTCCGGACGAGCGTCCACTCGTAGAACAGGATCGGTCCGCACAACACCGCCAGGATCGCCGCGACAAGCCCCGCGCGTTCGCCAAAGTGACGCCGGGCCAGCCACCAAATCAGGAGGTTCGACAAGACCCCGAGGACCATCTGCCATGCGTACACCCATCTCGGATCGGGCCCGAAGAGGCGGTACGTCGCGCCCACGAGCCACGGATAGAGCGGCTCCTGGTGAAACTGCGCTTCTCCGTACCACCGGTCCCACAAGACGCGCGCGGGATCCCGGCCGGTCGCGCGGATCTCGAGCCGCTCGGTCGGATTCCGGATGAAGTACTCGCGCGCGACGCGCTTGTGCCACGCGTGCAGGGGATGAAACGAACCCCGGGTCAGCCAGTCGCCCGACGCGATCCGCCTTCCCCACTGGTCGAAGAAATTCGGGTCGCCGTTCTCCCAGCGCTGCCATTGCGAGCAGAGTCCGCCGTCGATCTGGATGAAGTACGCGACCCGGAACAGGATGGAGGCGGCGACCACGCCGACGAGGACCCACCGGACGTTTGCCGCCAGGCGGTCCTCGAGGCGCTCCATCATCAGGCGGGATCCGCGGAGTGCACCAGGGACCGGAAGAGTTCGACGTACCTCGGGACCGTCGCTTCGAGCGAGTACTCCGTTTCAACCGTGCGCCGGGCTTCGGCGCCGATCGTGTCCCGCAGGTCCGGGCTCGCGATCAGTTTCTCGATCCGCTCCTCCCAAGCCGAGAGCGTGCCGGCGAGATAACCGTTGGCGCCGTCGCGCACGAGCGTCCGGTGCGCCTCGACGTCGGACGCGACCGACGGCACCCCCGCCGCGAAATAGGCGAGCAGTTTCGTCGAGACCTTGCCCCGCGTCCACGGGTCCTCGATCTGGGGCGCGATCGCGATGTCGAAGGAACGGATGTCCTCCACTTCGCTTTCGGGCGAAAAGGGCTGCGTCTTCAGCGGCAGCCCGGCGATCTTCGGAGCTTCATCGCAGATGATCTTGAGCTCGAGGTCCGGATGGCGGCGGCAGAGGCGCTGCAGGGGGACGGTCACGATCTCGAGCAGGTGCGCGTTCGCCGCGGTCCCGACCCACCCGATCGTGAGCGACCCCTCCCGCTTCGCCGGGGGGCGCGCCTTCCAGCGCGCGAGATCGATCGCCGTCGGAAGCACGTGCACGCGGTCGGGGTTGTCGGAATAGCGCCGGGCCACGCCCGCGAGATAATCATTGGGAGCCACGACGGCGTCCGCGCTTCGCACGGTCCTCCGGAAGCGGCGCTCGCGCGTATCCGACACGCGCACGCCCGCGTCCGACCGCTTCAGGAAGACGGCGTCGTCGAACTCGAAGACGAGCCGCTTCGAGTGGGACCGGAGCCGGTTGTTGAGGAGCTTGGGGAGAAGCCGCTTCTGGAGGACGACGACGTCGTATTGCGAGGCGTGCTGGACCGCGGCGAGCTTGCCGATCATGCCGCCGGGGAGTTCGA
>DASTON010000244.1:0-3707 GCA_035762525.1 Planctomycetota bacterium
GTCGGGCGCGAAGCCGAACGGGGCGCCGGTCGTCTGCGCCTTCGAGATCTCCTGCATGTCGAGCGTGTTGTAGAAGAGGAGCATCGCGAGGAGCACGATGCCGACGGGCACCTCGTAGCTGACGATCTGCGCCGCCGACCGCATGGCGCCGAAGAGCGCCCACTTCGACCCGCTCGACCACCCCGCCATCAGGATGCCGATCACCACGGCGCTCGAGACGGCGAGGATGTAAAGGATGCCGACGTTCATCACCGCGGGCGACCAGCCCGGGATGAACGGGAGCGCCACCCACGCCGCGAACGATCCGCCGAAGACCACGTAGGGCGCGAGGCGGAAGAGGAAGCGGTCCGTGTCCGTCGGGATCACGTCCTCCTTCACCATCAGCTTGAGCGCGTCCGCGAGCCACTGGAGGCTGCCGTGCGGCCCGACCTGGTACGGGCCGACGCGCGCCTGCATGTGCGCGGCGATCTTGCGCTCGAGGAGCGTGTTGACGCCCGCGTAGACCGCGATGAAATTGACGATGATCGCGCAGACGATGAAGGACGAGAGCAGCGCGAACCACCAGGGGGACGCCATGACGCGGTCCCAATGGAAGAAGTCCCACAGGCTCACGTCGGCGATGAGTAGGCCCATGGGCGGCGCCGCTACTTGAGCGGAATCCCCTGATAGTGTTCCGGGAAGTCGTAGTCCTTGCGCATCGGGTAGCCGGGCCAGTCCTCGGGCAGGAGGATCCGCCGCAGGTCGGGGTGGCCCTCGTAGCGGATGCCGTACAGGTCGTACGCCTCGCGCTCGTGCCAGTTCGCGGTCGGCCACACGCCGCACAGCGACGCCAGCTGCGGATTCGCGCGATCGAGCTTCACTTTCAGGACGAGCCGGTGGTTCCGGCGGATGGAATACAGGTGGATCACGGACCAGAGGTTCGCGAGGTCGTCCGTCCCGCCGACGGAGGCGAGGTAGTCGAAGTCGAGCTCGGCGGTGTCGCGGAGAAAACGGGAAACGTCGAGGAGCTGCGCGCCGTCGAGGATCGCGTACGGATCGCCGTTCGGCTCGACCACCTCGGCGATCGCCGAGGGAAATCGCGAGCGGAGGCGGTCGCAGATCTCCTTGAAGGAGAGGCCCATCAGCGGGAACCCTCCCCATGGAGGAGTCGGGTTCCCGCCGCTCCCAGCTTCGAGCTTCGAGCTTCGAGCCGAGCGCCGAGGCTCAGGGAGCTGGAAGCGGGGAGCTGGAGGCTGCGCATGCTAGCGCTCATCTTCCGGGAGATTCTTGCGCACTTCGCCCAAGCTCGTGAGCCACTCGAGATCCCCCTTCACCCACACGTAGGCGAAGCCCACGAGGAGGATGACGAGAAAGAGCGACATCTCGATGAACGCGAGGGGGCCCATCGCCTTCGCTTCCGCGAACACCGTGGTCCACGGGAAGAGCACCGCGATCTCGACGTCGAAGATGAGGAAGATGAGGGCGATGATGTAGAAGCGGACGTTGAACTGGACCCACGCGGTGCCGATCGTGTCCTCGCCGCACTCGTACGTGGTGAGCTTGGAGGCGTCGGGGCGGTGGCGGCGGATGACGCGGCCCAGGACCATGGAGCCGAGAATGAAGGCGCACGCGACCAGGAGGAACACCAGGACGTTGGCGAATTCGAAGTACATGGATGGTTATCCCGCCAGGCGCTCCTCACGCACCGAGGGAAAGTGGATCGGCGGATAGTAGCAGGACGAATCATGTCGAATCAAGATAGGGAAGCATCCCGCATCACGCATCCGGCATCCGGGGTCGCTCCACGGCCACGTTTGCGCCCCCCGGGATGCCTGCTGCCGGATGCCGGTTGCCGACACGGCGGTGTTGACTTGAGGCGCGACCCTCGTAATATAGCGGCTTCATGAGACACTCATGGGCCGTCCTTGCCCTCCTAGCGTTCGCGTCCGGCGGTTGCGCCACGACTAATCCGCCCTCGACCGGGATGGAGGACGCGACCTTCGAAGACCTTCCGGCGGCTCCCGGGTTGATGCCCGACAAGGATCCGGTGACCAAGAATTACGGCCACCGGACGCCGTCCGGAACGATCCGCGAATACCGCCAGCACTACTCGAGCGAGCGGAGCCTCGAGACGACGAAGAAGTGGTACGAGGACACGTTTCCCGTCCACGGCTGGAAGCACACCGGCTCGGAGGGAACCGATCCGGCGACCTTGACGTTCGAGAAAAAGGCCGAGGTGGTGACGGTCAGCCTCAAGACCGACCGCGGCCGGCTCCAGGTCATGGTCCACGTCACCGGGAAGTGAAGTACTGACATGGCCTTCGGCGGACGCACCAGCCTCAAGGAACCCATCCCCGAAGAAACGGGAGAACTGTCCCTCCTCGACCGCGTCAACGCCTTCGGCGAGCGGCACGCGCGCGCGATCATCATCGTCTCCACCGCGCTGATCATCGTCACCGTCCTCATCTTCGCGCAGGTCCTCTGGAGCCGGACGCTCTTCGACCGCGTCGAACGCGACCTGACCCAGGCGACCTCCCTGGAATCGCTCGAGGCGCTCCGCAAGCGCTACGCGGGCTCCGCGGCCGAGCCCCGCATCCTCGCGACGCTGGGCCACCGCTACGCGTCGGACGCGAAGCTCGCCGAAGCGAAAGCCGTCTACGCCGAGTTCCTGAGCAAGCACTCCGGCCACGTGCTGGCATCCGGGGTCAACCGCTCCCTGGCGCAGGTCGAGGAGAATCTCCGGTTCCTCGAGTCGCGGAAGGCGGGCGTCGCGGGCGAGCGCCAGTTGAGCACCCACCCGCTGCACCTGAAGGACCTGGATCCCAAGAGCAACCCGGTCAAGTTCGGGCCGACCAAGCAGAAGGACCCCCGGGGCGTGATGAGGTTCAAGGGCATGCCCGAGGAGGTCCGGCTCGAGCTGTACGAGGACGAGGCCCCCAACGCGGTCGCGTCCTTCGTGAGCCTGGCGGAGCAGAAGTACTTCGAGGGCCTGTCCTTCACCCGGGTGGGCGACGAGCGGCTGCGCATCACCGCGAAGGAGGAAAACCCGGCGACGCAGGAGCTCGCCTTCGAGCCGACGTCGCGATCGGGGGAAATCGGTTCGCTGGCGCTCGTGCGGCGCGGCGCCCACAACGCGTCGGCGGAATTCGAAATCCTGCTCAAGCCGGTCCGCGACGCGAAGGAGATCACGATCTTCGGCCGGATCTCCATGGAAGGCTCGTCGCCCGTCCACGGCCTGATGCACCGGCTCGAAGAGAAAGACCTGATCGAGTCGGTCAAGATCGACTTCAAGCGCGACCACGAGTACAAGCCCGCCTACGCCAAGTAACCCCGGCTACAATCCACGCCGTGGACGAGGCGCGATTCACCTTCGAGCGGTTCACGCTGCCGCTGAAGGGCGAGATCCATCGCGCCGCGCGGGCGCTGACGGGCAACGACGCGGACGCGCTCGACCTGACGCAGGAAGCGTATCTCCGGGCATGGCGGGCGTTTCCGTCCTACCGCGAGAACGAGCGGTTCCGTCCCTGGTTCTTCACGATCCTGCGCCACGCCCACGTGGACGCGTGCCGGCGGCGCAAGGTCAGGCCCGCCACCGTTGATCCCGGAGAGATGGAGGAACCGGCCGCGCCCCCCTCCACCGACGGGTTGTCGGAAGAAATGCAGGCGGCCCTCGAGCGCCTTCGCCCCGCGCACCACCTGCTGCTCCTCCTGAGGCACGCGCAGGGCTT
>DASTON010000245.1:0-6078 GCA_035762525.1 Planctomycetota bacterium
GGATCGCCTGGTAGACGCTCCGTCCCGTGGCGGCCGCGATAAAGGCGGGGACGGCGGTCTGCGACGTCGAGATCGCGGGCATCTTGAAGACGTTGGCCACCCGGTCCGCCAGGGTGTCGTCGAACAGCCGCAGGACGACCCGGATGTCGGGCCGCATCTCGCGGGCCGTCAGGGCCGCGTCGATGTTCGCCAGGTCGTCGTCGGTCGCCAGGATGATCGCCCGGGCGGCGGCAACGTTGGCGTTGATCAGCGTCTTCTTGAGGCGGGCGTCGCCGCGAAGAACGGGGATGCCCAGGTCGACGATTTCGGCCAGGAGGTGGCCTTCCGACTTCCGGTCGACGCCGACCGCCTCGAGTCCCAGGACGTTCAGCTCGAGAAGGATCCGGTAGCCGACCTTCCCGACTCCGATCACGATGGTGTGATCGCGCATGGCGGAGGCTTCCATGATCTGCCACTCCTGAAGGTGCTGCTTGCGGGAAAAAATGAAGTACCCGAGGCGGACGAGCGAGTCCGCCACGGCGCCCAAGCCGACGATCGGAACCAGGAACCAGAGGATGCGGAGATGGGTTTCGTGGGGAAAGGGAATCGAGGGCTCAAGAAACACGAGCAGGAATACGCCGTAGATCGACTCGACATAGTCCATCCGGGGCGTGTACCTCAGGTGAACGAGCAGGCCGCCGCCGAAGACGATGGCGAGGAAGACGAGGCCGGGCCACCGGAATTCGCGCGCGAGAAAGCGCGCGTAATTCGCCCACGTCGCGAGCCGGCGTCGCCGTTTCACCGCCCCATCATAAGTCCCGCTCCGTCAAATAGATTGGATTGGCGACCCGTAGGACCTGTGGTAGAGTTCCCGATCCGGCGCCCTGACTCCGGAAGATTCGCGATCCAGGAGGATCCCATGGCCGACAAGGATCATGCTGCCTTCGACGCTTCCGCTTCCCCGTCCCCGGGAGGCGGCGATCTGGAGGCGATCCAGCGGCTCAAGGGCGCCTACGAGAACCTCAAGCGCGAGATGCACCGGGTCATCGTGGGCCAGGAGCGCGTGCTGGACGAGCTGCTGACCTGCATTTTCTCCCGCGGACACGCCCTCCTCGTCGGCGTGCCCGGCCTCGCCAAGACGCTCATGATCCGGACCCTCTCGCAGACGCTGTCGCTCTCGTTCAACCGGATCCAGTTCACGCCCGACCTGATGCCGAGCGACATCACCGGCACGGAAGTGATCGACGTCGACCGCGCCTCCGGCGAGCGGGCGTTCCGGTTCATCCGCGGCCCCATCTTCTCGAACGTCATCCTCGCGGACGAGATCAACCGGACGCCTCCCAAGACGCAGGCGGCCCTCCTCGAGGCGATGCAGGAGCTCCAGGCGACGGTCGGCGGGAAGCGCCACACGCTGGAGCAGCCCTTTTTCGTCCTGGCGACCCAGAATCCCATCGAGCAGGAAGGCACGTATCCCCTGCCGGAGGCCCAGCTCGACCGGTTCATGTACAACATCTCGGTCGGCTACCCCACCGAAGAGGAAGAGCTGGAGATCATGAGGCTCACCACGTCGGGGTTCGACACGAAGCTCCAGCCCGTGCTCTCGGGGCCGGACATCATCCAGATGCAGCAGATCGTCCGCCGCGTGCCGATCGCCGACCACGTCATCCGCTACGCGATGGCGCTCTCCCGCGCCACGCGCGTGACGCAGGGCGGCGTGCCCGACTTCGTCAAGGAGTGGGTCCAGTGGGGCGCCGGGCCCCGCGCGAGCCAGTTCCTGATCGTCGGCGCCAAGGCGCGGGCCGTCCTGGAAGGCCGCTTCTTCGTGACCGCCGCGGACGTCCGGGCGGTCGCCCATCCGGTCCTCCGCCACCGCATCATCGCGAACTTCTCGGCGGAGGCGGAAGGCGTCACCACGGACAAGATCATCGACAAGCTCCTCGAGGTGATCCCCGCGAAGGAGTCGGACCTCGAGAAGCAGTCGGGACTTCCGCAGGTGACGTCGTAGGTCGTCGCGCGCGTCTCGCCTGAAGGACACCCATGGCCGACAAGAAGCCGAACTTTCTCGATCCGAAAGTTCTCAACAAGATCACCCGGCTGGACCTCAAGGCCCGCCACATCGTCGAGGGCTTCGTGGCGGGGATGCACAAGAGCCCCTACCACGGCTTCAGCGTCGAGTTCGCCGAGCACCGCGAGTACACGCCCGGCGACGACCTGAAGCACCTTGACTGGAAAGTCTTCGGCCGGAGCGACCGGCTCTTCATCAAGGAGTACGAGCTCGAAACCAACCTCCGCTCGCACATCCTCCTCGACTGCTCCGAGTCGATGGACTACGGCAGCGGCGACTCGACGAAGCTGGAGCTCGCCTGCCTGATCGCCGCGTCGATGGCGCACCTCATCCTCCGGCAGCAGGACGCCGTGGGGATCGTGACCTTCGACAAGGAAGTGCGCTCGTTCATCCCCTCCCACTCCGGCAAGGGCCAGATGAACGCCGTCCTCGGAACGCTCGGCGGCGCGAAGGCCGAGAACAAGACCGATCTCTCGACCGTCTTCCACCAGCTGGCGGAGCGGTTCACCCGGAAGGGCCTCGTCATCATCATCAGCGACCTCTTCGACGATCCCGACCGCCTGCTGAAGGCGCTGCAGCACTTCCGCCACCGCCGCCAGGACGTGATCGTCTTCCACGTGCTCGACGAATACGAGGTCACGTTCCCCTTCCAGCGGATGACGATGTTCGAGGGGCTCGAGGAGTATCCGAAGCTCCTCGTCGATCCGCGGGCGCTCCGCCAGGCCTATCTCGAGGAGGTGGACCGCTTCGTGTCGCGGATCAAGCGGGGCTGCGTCCTGAATTCGATCGATTACGCGCAGATCACGACCGACCGGCCGCTCGACATCGAGCTGACGAAGTATCTCGCCGGGCGGCTGGCCCTGGGACGCTGGTAATGGGATTCTTCAATCCGGGATTGCTGTGGTTCGCGCTCGGCGGCGCGATCCCGGTCATCATCCACCTGCTGCACCGCCAGAAGTACCGGCGCGTCCGGTGGGCGGCGATGGAGTTCCTGCTGGCCGCCCTCAAGAAGACCCAGCGCCGCCTCCGCCTCGAGAACCTGATCCTCCTGCTGCTGCGCATCCTCATCATGATCGCCCTGGCGTTCGCCATCTCTCGTCCCTTCCTGCGCGCCGCGCCGATCGGCCTGCTCGAGGACTCGAACACCCACCACTTCATCGTGATCGACAACTCGTACAGCATGGCCTTCAAGAAGGGACCCAAGACCCACCTCGACCTCGCGCGCGAGGAGGCGGACAAGCTCATCGACGCGCTGTCGCCGCGGTTCAGCGAGAACGACAAGATCACCGTGATCCTCGCCTCGGCTTATCCCGAGGTGTACGTCCCCTACGCCTCCAAGCTGAAGAGCGTGAAGGAGGCGGTGGCGGCGATCCGGCCCTCCCACTATTCCACGAGCTTCTACGCGACCTTCCGGCTCCTCGAGGAGCAGGTGCGCAAGTCGGAGAAGGCCAGCCTCGAGAAGCGCATCCACATCTTCACGGATTTGCAGCGGTGCGGATGGGAGAGCGTCGACGACATCGAGGCCAAGCGGTTCGCCGAACTCCTGAAGAAGCTCTCCTCCACGACCAACACGAGGATCTCCCTGTACGACGCGACGCCCAAGGGCGCCCGAGACGCCGCCGACAACCGCGGCCTCGTGGGGCTGTGGGTGGAAAACGGCATCATCGACACGCGCTCGTTCACGACGTTCCACGCGGACCTCTACAACTGGTCCGCCGTGAGCTATCCGTCCGTGAAAGTCCAGTTCCTGGTGGACGGCAGCCACGTCGGCGCGGCCGACACGCCGCTCCCCTCCCAATCCGGGATGACCGTGACGTGGCGGTACCGGTTCCACGAGCCCGGACCCCATTTCGTCGAGGCCGTGATCGACTCGGACAACCTCGACCTCGACGACCGGCGCTACCTCGCGCTCGACGTGAAGTCGTCGCTCTCCGCGCTCATCGTCGACGGCAAGCCCGCGTCGCCGCCGGAGCACAGCGACGCGGATTACCTTCGCTGGATGCTCAACAGCCTCGACGTCGCCATCCAGGGGCCGGTGACGCCGGAGATGTTCACGGCGGACGACCTCGACAAGCACGACGTGCTCGTCCTCTGCAACGTGCAGTCGTTGTCCCAGGACAAGGCGGCCAAGATCGAGGACTTCGTCCGCCGCGGCGGCGGATTGTTCCTGACGATGGGCGACCGCGTGGACCGCGCGGCGTGGAACGAGCTCGTCTACCGGGACGGACAGGGGGTTCTCCCGGGAAAGCTGGTCGACATCGGGGGATCGTCGCCCGAATTCCAGCCCCGCCCCGCCTACCACATCAAGAAGTACTCCGGGCGTCATCCGGCGTTCCGGACGTTCGGGAACGGGCCGAGCCCGTTTTCACTCGTCTTCTACCAGTTCTTCCGCCTGGAGAAAGTGGATCCGGACGCCGTGCTCGCGGTGCTCGACGATCCCGCGAATTCGCCGCTCTTCATCGAGAAGAAGTTCGGCGAGGGGAAGGTCGTGCTCTACACCAGCACGATCAACGCGGATTGGGACGACCGGATGGCCGGAAAGGGCGCCTTCTTCACGATCGTGCTGTCGTTGACGCCCTACCTGGCGTCCAAGTCGCCCGGGCTGAAGAACCTCCAGATCGCGGACGTCATCCAGCACACCATGCCCGCCGAGAAGTACTCCCCCTCCTTCGTGATGGACACGCCGACCGAGGGCCAGCAGTCCATCGACATCAAGCGCCCCGCGCCCGACAGCAAGTGGTTCACGATCTTCTACCCGAGCGCCCCGTCGAAGCTGAAGCCCGACGACGGCAGGCCGGCCGTGAATGAAGGGCTCCGGTTCGCGGGCCGCTACGCGCTCATCCGGCCCCGTTCCGACGCGACGACCCAGGACGCGCTGATCTCCTACTTCGCCGCAAATCTTCCCCCGCGCAGCTCGGCGCCGGAGGAGCTGTCGCGCTGCGAAGGAAACCTCGAGAAGATCAATCCGGACGAGATCCGGCGGCGCTTCCCGGACTTCAAGTTCTATCTGAGCGGCGAAGGGGAGCAGGCTCCGGCCTCGGAGACGCCGGGTTCGAGCCTGATTTGGAAGTACCTTCTCTACGCCTTGTGCGGCTTCCTCGGCCTCGAGACGTTCCTGGCCTGGTTCTTCGGGCGGGCCAAGCAATGAACTTCATGAACCTGCTCGCCCGGGTCCAGGAGCCGGCCGCGCCGGAGGGGCTCTGGTCGCGCCTGCTCGGCATCGACCGGATCGATCCCAACCAGGGAACCGTCTCGCTCACCTGGTACCACTCGATCCCGCTCTGGGTCGTCGTCCTCATTCTCATTCCCGCGGTCGCCGGAGTCGTGTGGCTGATCTATCGCCGCGAACGCACCGACGTCCCGGCCGCCGCGAAGTGGATCCTGGCCGGCATCCGCACGCTGATCCTCCTGCTCGTCATCGCGATGCTCTGCGGGCCGACGCTGACCCTGGAGATCGTGAAGTTCAAGCGGGCCCACCTGCTTGTGCTGGTCGACGATTCCCTGTCGATGCGGCGCAGCGACCCCCCGTCCCGGCTCGATGAGCAGATGAAGCTGGCGGACGTCGCGGACCTGTGGAGCAAGGGAGAGCCGCTTCCGGACAACGTGAAGGCCGAGCTCATGAAGCTCAGCCGGGCCGATCTCGTCCGCAAGGCGCTCCAGAACCCCAGGCTCGGCGTCCTGGCCAAGCTCGAGGACAAGCTCAACGTCGCCTACTTCACGTTCTCCAAGGGAGTCCGGAGCGTCGAGAACCGCGAGAAACTCCTCGCGGAGTACGGCAACGAGACGGCGCTGGGAACGGAGACGGCGATCGGCGAGTCGATCAAGCAGGCCCGCGCGATGTACAAGGGCCTCTTCGTCGCGGGCGTCGTCGTCATCTCCGACGGCCGCAACAACCTCGGCATCGATCCCTCGACGGTGGCGAAGGAGCTGAGGCAGCAGTACGTCCCGATCTTCACCATCGCGGCCGGCATCCCCCAGCGGATGAAGGACATCGCGTTCCTCGATCCCGAGGCGAAGCAGGTCGTCCGGGCGAA
>DASTON010000246.1:0-6194 GCA_035762525.1 Planctomycetota bacterium
CTGACGGAGGGCGAAGGCGGGCGGGGCCCGGAGATGGAGGTCTACCTCGGGCTGGCCGTGACCTGCGGGCTCGACGAAGTCGTCGTCCCGTTCATCTACCGGGCGCACTCGCCCGAGTACGAGGTGACGCGCTCGCTCCGCGCGGTGATGAACGCGAAGCGGGCGAAGATCGGCATCCTCTCGACCGACGTGAAACTCTTCGGCGGATTCGACTTCCAATCGATGCGCCACGCCTCCTCGTGGGAGCTCGTCGACGAGCTGAAGCGCCTGTACGAGGTCGTCTCCGTCTCCGCGGACGCGCCGATCGCGGAGACGATGGACGTCCTGATCGTCCCGATGGTGTCGTCCCTTCCGCAATCCCAGCTCGACAACCTCTTCGCCTACGCGAAGCAGGGGAAGCCGCTCCTCCTGTTCGACGATCCGTTCACGGCGTTCGACGGCGGCGCCTCGGGCGCGAACGAGATGAAGGGGGGCCGGCAGGCGATGATGGGCGGCGCGCCGCCGGAGCCGAAGGGAGATTTCAAGGAGTTCTATGCGAAGCTCGGCATCGCCTGGGATTCCAAGGACATCGTGTGGGACCATTACAAGCCCAACCCGAAGCGGCGCGACCTGGATCCCGAGATCGTCTTCGTCGGCAAGCACAACGGGGCCGCGGAGCCGTTCGCCCAGAAGTCGAAAGTCACGGCCAAGCTCCAGGAGGTCGCCTTCATCTTCGGCGGGGCGATCAAGCCCGGGGACAAGAAGGGCATCGAGGTGACGGCGCTCGTCCACGCCGGCCGGCCCTCCGGCATCGTGTCCTACAACGACCTCTGGGGGCACTCTTTCATGGGCCGCCAGATGAACCCCGACCGGCCCCACGTGCCGTCGGCGATGATCGAGGAGCCGGTCCTCGCGGCGCGGGTGCAGGGCAAGGACGGGGACGTCGCGGTGGACGCCATCGTCGTCGCCGACCTGGACGTCGCGTCGCCGCTCTTCTTCCGGATCCGGCGCGAGGAGTGGGATGAATTCCAGAGCCTGGAGAACATCGAGTTCGTCCTGAACTGCGTCGACGCGCTGGCGCGCGAAGAGGCGATGATCGACTTGCGGTCGCACCGTCCGCGCCACCGCACGATCGAGACGGTCGAAGCCGTGAAGCGCGCGTCCGACAAGAAGGTCCTCGACGAAACGAAGTCGGAGGAGGACAAGGCGAAGAAGGCGCTGGAGACCGCGCAGAAGCAGTTCGACGAGGCGGTCGAGAAGATCAAGGCGCGCGAAGACCTCGACGTGCAGTCCAAGCAGATCATGGTCGCGTCGGTGCACGAGGCGGAGCAGCGCAAGTTCGAGGTCCAGAAGCGCCGGATCGAGGACGACAAGAAGGCCGCCATCCGCAAGAGCAAGCAGGAGGCGAGCCGGCAGGTGAAGTCGATCCAGAAGCGCATCAAGGCGATGGCGCTCCTGCTGCCGCCGGTGCCGGCGCTGCTGATCGCGATCCTGGCGCTCGTCTTCCGGATCCGCCGCGAACTGGAGGCCCGCCGATGAACGACCTGGCCCGCACGCTGGTCCACGCGGGGATCGCCGCGGCGCTGGTCGCGCTCGCGATCGTGTCGCGCCCCGCGCTGCCGAAGTCGGCGGTCTTCGAGGACCAGGGGAAGCCGTTCTATCCCGACTTCTCCGATCCGCTCGCGGCGGCGTCGCTCGAGATCACCGATTACGACGAGGCGCTGGCGCGCGTCCGGCGGTTCAAGGTCGTCCTCCAGGACGGCAAGTACGTGATCCCGTCGAAGTGGAACCATCCCGCCGACGCGAAGGACCGGCTGGCGAAGACGGCCGCCGCGATGATCGGGCTGCGGAAGGAGTCGGTGGGATCCGACCAGCCCAAGGACCACGAGATGTACGGCGTGGTCGATCCGGTCGAAACCTCGGAAGGCACGGCGGGGCGGGGGTCGCGGGTCATCCTGCGCGACGCCGCGGGGCGGGTGCTTTCCGATCTCGTCTTCGGCAAGAGCGTGAAGGACAAGCCCGGGAGCCGCTACGTCCGGCTGCCGGGCCACAAGCGCGTGTACGAGGCGAAGGTCCCGTACGAGACGTCGGCGAAATTCTCCGACTGGGTGGAGACGGACCTGCTCCAGGTCTCGTCGAGCCAGCTCAAGAAGCTGGAGTTGAACACGTACACGGTCGACGAGGAGGCGCAGCGGGTCAAGGACCACGACGTCCAGATCCTCGTCAAGGACGCGACGGGGACCTGGAAGCTGGAGCTGATCGCGCCCACGGAGGAGCTGAGGAAGGAAGCCGTCGACGAGATGACGGGGGCGCTCGACGAGCTGAAGATCGTGGACGTCCGCCGCAAGCCGGACGAGCTGGCGAAGGCGTTCCGGAGGGAGAAGGCGAGCCTGAAGCGCGCGGATATCGGCGACCTGAGACAGCGCGGCTTCACGGTCTCGCAGGGCCAGGTCTACGCGAACGAGGGCGAGCTCCTCGTCCACGCGGACGACGGGGTCGTCTACCGGATCTGGTTCGGCGAGGTCGTGTCGGACGCGGACGAGGGGAAGGAGCTGGACAAGGAGAGCCGCTATCTCCTGATCCAGACGTTGTTCGACGAGGCCGAGTTCCCGGCCGAGCCCGAGCCGAAGGACACGAAGCCGGACGGCACGCCGAAGACCGACGAAGAGAAGAAGAAGGACCAGGACGAGTACGAGTCGAAGAAGCGGGAGCGCGACTCGAAGATCGAGGCGGGGAAGAAGCGCGAGAAGGAATTGGCGCGCCGCTTCGCGGACTGGTACTACGTGATCCCGGCGGAGAGCTTCAAGAAGCTGCGGAAGGTGAAGGCGGACCTGGTGAAGAAGGCGGACGAGAAAAGGCCCGAAGACAAGAAGCCTGAAGAAAAGAAAGAGCCGGAGAAGCCGAAGTAGGAAGAATCAAGAATCAAGAATCAAGAATCACGAATCTAGAATCTGGAATCTGGAATGAAGAGAGGTAACCAGGACCATTGAGGCAGCCGCCGGTACGATCAAGCGAGGCCAAGACCGGAGTGAGGGGATGGAAGTTGAAGTCGACGGAAGACACATCGCAGTTGAAGTGACGCGGAGCGCGAAGGCGCGGTGGCCGCGGCTGGAAATCCGGCTGCATCGCGGCGTGCGCGTCGTCCTGCCGGAGCAGGCGCCCGAATCGGACGCCGAGAAACTCATCCGATCCAAGTCGGCATGGCTGTTGCGCCACCTCAAGCGGTTCGACCGGCTCCAGGAGATCGTCCCCAACCGCCGGCTTGTCTCGGGCGAGCGCGTGCCGGTGCTGGGCGAGGAGCTCACGCTCGAAGTGACGCGCGGCAACGCCGGCGTGGAGCGTCGCGGGTCGATCCTGGCGGTCTCCGCCTGGCGCGTCCGGGCGGCGCTCGAGTACTGGTACATCGCGGAGGCGGAACGCGAGTTCGCGAACCGGGTCGAGTCCCTGGCGGGACGGTTCGGGATCGCGATCCGGCGGGTCCGCGTCAGCACGGCGCGTTCGAAGTGGGGGAGTTGCTCGCACAACGGCTCAATCTCCCTCAATTGGCGGCTGATGCTGGGCCCGTCCAAGGTGCTCGACTATCTCGTCGCGCACGAGCTGGCGCACGTGGGCCATCCGAATCACTCGGCGAAGTTCTGGGCTCGCGTCGCGGATTTGTGCCCGTCGTACGAGGAAGCGGAACGGTGGCTCCGCAAGAACGGTGTCAGCTTGATCCTCTAGAAGGACGTTCAACGTTTGCCGTTTGCCGTGACGTTCGCGGTTCACCGTTTGCCGTTACGTTTGCCGTTCGATGTCCGACGGTGAACGGCTGACGGTGAACGTAACGGTGAACGGTAAACGGCTAACGTCCTAACCTCGTCGTATATCATCTGACCATGCTTCTCCTCGTCGCCTTCCTGCTGCAGGCCGCGGACCTGCCCAAGAGCGTCCTCGAGTCGATGACGTCGGACGGCATCTTCGCCCACATCACGGAGCTCGCGTCGGACGCGTACCAGGGGCGCGAGGCGGGGACTCCGGGGGAGGTCAAGGCGGCGGAGTACCTCGAGGGGAAGCTGAAGGAGTGGAAGATCGCGCCCGCGGGCGTCCGCAGCATGTATTTCCAGCCGTTCTCCGGCGAGGGGAAGGCGATGAAGAACGTGCTCGGCTGGATCCCCGGGGCGCACGCCCAGCTCAAGAACGAGTTCGTGCTCATCGGGGCGCACTACGACCACATCGGGATGATGCGGGACGGCGATGACCGGATCAACAACGGCGCGGATGACAACGCGTCGGGGACGGCGGTGGCGCTCGAGATCGCGCGCGCCCTCGGGTCGATGAAGGTGAAGCCGGCGCGCTCGGTCCTTTTCGGGTGGTGGAGCGGGGAGGAGCGGGGGCTGCTCGGCTCGAAGCACTACGTCGACAATCCGACGGTCAACCTGAGGGCGATCGTCGCGTGCCTCAACCTCGACATGGTGGGGCGGAACGCGGAGGACTCGATCGACATCGAGGGGACGGGGTGCAGTCCGGACCTGCGGACGCTGTTCGACCGGGTCAACTCGCGGAAGATCTTCAAGTCGATCAACTACGGGGTGAAGGAGGTCAAGGGCGACACCGACCACTTCCACTTCTTCAAGGCGGGGATTCCGGCGGTCGAATTCTTCAGCGGCTACCACGCCGACTACCACAAGCCCGGCGACGAGTCGGAGAAGATCACGAAGCCGAAGCTGGAGAAGGTGGCGCGCTTCGTCGCCATCGCGGCATGGGAGCTGGCGAACTCGAAGTCGCGGCCCGCGTTTAAGAAGAAGTAGGAACAGACATCAGACATCAGAAATCAGACATCAGTCCGAAGAGGTCAGACATCAGTCCGAAACGGCTGACTTTGACTCCCGCCGAACGTCAGAATAGGTAGATGCTCCGCTGGATCGCCCTCCTGCTGCTTCTTGTGGTTCCACAGGATCCCGCGGACAAGGTCAAGGCGCTCGTCGAGAAGCTGAAAAGCGAGGACATCGCCGAGCGGGAGACGGCGGCCGCGGAACTCCTCAAGCTGGGCCCTTCAGCGCTCAAGCCGGTTCGTGAGCATTTCGCCAACGCCCGCGGCGACACGCGGGACCAGCTCGAGAAACTCCTCCGAAAGCTCGAAACCGCGGAGAAGGTCGCCCACCTCATCCGGCCCGCGCCGACGGTCACTCTCGCCGTCAAGAATCGTCCGGCAGGTGAAGTCCTGGCGGAAATCCGGCGGCAGAGCGGGGTCCTGGTCGAAGGCCCGGGCCTGCCCGCCGACGCCCGATTCGACTTGGACGTTCGAGACGTGTCGCCTTGGAAGGCCGTCGACGACCTGTGCCGCGTCCACGGCAAGGTCATGTACGCGTTCGACGCTGATCGAATCCAGGTCCGGCCCGGGGCGTACCGCAAGATTCCTGCGTTCGATCTGGGGCCCTACCGGTTCATCGTCGATTCCTTCGACTGGAAAGAGAGCACGGGGGACAACCTCCGGAGGTTCGACCTGATCGGCGGCCTGCTGGCGCCGCCGGGCCGGTTTCCGGACTCGACCGGCGTCGAAGTCGTGAACTTCGAGGATGAATCGGGCCGCGACCTGATGCCCAAGTTCGAGATGGTCCGGCGCTACTTTCCGGGACCGCCGGCCCGGCGGGGGACGGGAGCGCCGGTGATCTTTCGCAGCCTGACTTGGGAGGGCGGCGAGGGTCCGCCGGTTCTCTCGAGCAAATTGAAGTCGTTTAACGGGTCGATCCACCTGGCGTTCGCCCTGGATCGCATCCGGATCCTGGCCGTGAAGAACCCGCTCGCCCTGGGAGAGCGCACCGCGTCCAAGGGAGCGGCCACCGTCCGAATCCGCGAGGTCAGCCGCGACGGTTCCCGGGTCCAGTTGAAGTGTTGGTTTCAGCGTCCGCTGTTCGAAGAGGAACGGGAGGGGGACGTGATGTACGGCCGTTACACCCTCTCGCTCTACGATGCCGGCGGGCGCCGTCTGCCCGGGTTGCACTTCGATCCCTCGGTCTCCGTGCATACCGACGAGGAAGGTGGAGTCCTGAAGTGCGCGGATACCCTTTCCTTCAATCTCCCGGAGGGTTTCGTCCCCGAGTCCCTCGACCTCGAGAAGGCGACGGAATTCCAGACGGTGCGGATTCCCTTTAATCTCGACGGCATGTCGCTCCGGTGAGGCGCCCATGAGATGGATCGCCGTCCTGATCGTGTTGCTGCCGCCGCAGGAGTCTTCT
>DASTON010000247.1:0-8101 GCA_035762525.1 Planctomycetota bacterium
TTCCTCGGCGAGGTCTTCCGCAACTGCGCCACGCGCCGGATCTGCGAGGTGGAGATCTGCGACGTGTACGATCACAAGCACCAGGTCCTCTCGCCCGACGATCCGACGACGGGGCTGTCCCGGATGTCCCTCGACATCACGAAATCGCTCCTGCGCACGCTCGCGTCCGAGGGGGTCGTCATTTCCGACGCCTTCATCCGCAGCCTCCGCGTCTCCTACCTGCGGCTGGCGCAGGACACGATCAAGAAGTACGCGGACGACGCGGCGCTGAACGGCCTCGTCTTCGACCGCCACGAGGAGGGCACGGCCGCCGAGACGTTCGCGAAGGTGATCGACCAGGCGGTGAAGGAATTCCTCCAGGATCCGCTGGGGACGTCGCTGATTTCGAACTGGTCGCGCGTGACCGCGGCGTTCCCGGACTTTCTCGAGCGCCTCAAGGCGGCGGTGGAGGAAGACAACAAGTGAGGACGCATCACGCATCACGCATCACGGATCACGCCTCACGCCTCATGGAGAGGCACGAGGGCGACTTCGCCTCCGCCGGAATGCGTAATGCGTGATGCGTGATGCGTGATGCCAAGGAACACATGACGCCTGACCGGGTGGTTCTCGACACCGCGCTTCGCGAGTGGGCGCGCCAGCGGCTCAGCGAGATCGGCTGGGCCGACGTGATCGTGGGGATCCCCTGCTTCAACAGCGAGCGGACGATCGCCCACGTCATGAAGGCCGCCGCCGAAGGGATGAGCCGCCATTTCCCCGGGAAGGCGCTTCTCCTCATCGTCTCCGACGGCGGTTCGACGGACTACACCCGCGAGGTGGCCCAGAAGACGAAGCTCTCCCGGGGCGTCGACAAGCTCGTCACGATCTACCGCGGCGTCCCGGGGAAGGGGACCAGCCTCCGCTGCATCTTCGAGGCCGCGCTCCTCCTCGAGGCCAAGGCGTGCGTCGTCATGGACAGCGACCTGCGGAGCGTGACGCCCGAGTGGGTCAAGGCGCTCGCCGCGCCGGTCATCGACCAGGGGTTCGACTTCGTCAGCCCGTTCTACATCCGCCACAAGTACGACGCGACGATCACGAACAACGTGGCGCGCGCGCTGACCCAGGCCCTCTACGGCCGACGGCTCAAGCAGCCCATCGGCGGCGACTTCGGGCTTTCGCCGAAGCTCCTCCAGGCGCTGACCAAGGAGGACGTCTGGGAGACGGACGTGGCGCGCTTCGGCGTCGACATCTGGATGACCACGCACGCCATCGTCGGCGGCTTCAAGATCGCCGAGACGCCCCTCGGGGCGAAGATCCACGATCCCAAGGATCCCGCGGCGTCGCTCGGCCCGATGTTCCGCCAGGTCGTCGGCACGATGTTCCGCATGATGAAGAGCCACGAAGCGTACTGGAAGGGGCTTTCCAAGAGCGAGGGAGTCCCGCTCCTGGGGACGATCCCGACGGTCGAGCCCGAGCCCGTGGAGATTTCCGTCGAGAAGCTCCGGGCGCGGTTCCTGCTCGGCCTCGAGCACTTCGGCTCCGTGTGGAAGCAGGTCCTCGGGGCGAAGCGGTTCGACGAGCTCGCGGTCGTCGCGAAACAGGAGCCCGGGAAGCTCGAGTTCCCCGTGGACGTCTGGGTCACCACCGTGTACGACTTCGCCGTCAGCTACCAGCGGTGGCAGGGGGACCGCGACCAGCTCGTCGAGATGCTCGTGCCGATCTACCTCGGCCGGGTCGCGGGCTTCGTCAACCAGTCGCGCGATCTTTCGACCGCCGACGCCGAGAAGATCTTCGACGGGCAGGCGCTCCGGTTCGAGGAGCTGAAGCCCTACCTCCTTAAGAAATGGGACGGGGCCTGAGCACAGCTACCCGCTCCTTGCTTCCGGCTGGGCTTCGAGCTTCGGAGCTTCGAGCCGGCAGCTCCGGAGCTTCTGAGCTGCGAAGCTCGGAGCCTCTGGGCTCGGTGCTTGCATCTTGAGGCCCAGCTGGGAGCTTCGAAGCATGGAGCTGGAAGCGTTCTGCTTGCCGGGCCTCTAGGCGGACCATGAGAATTCCTAGCAAGCGTTGGGTCTTGTTCACGGACCTGGACGGAACGCTGCTCGACGCGGTCACCTACCGGTTCGACGCGGCGCGGCCCGGCCTCGAGGCGCTCCGCCGCGCCGGCATTCCCGTCGTGGCGTCCACGTCCAAGACGCGGGCCGAGATGGTCCCGCTCATGCGCTCCTTCGGGCTGCGGGGCCCGTGCGTGGTCGAGAACGGCGGGGCGATCGTCGAGAACGGCGCCGCGCGTCCGCTGGGCGCCACAACGTCGAAGCTCCTGCGCGGCTACGCACTGCTGAAGGAAAAGGCCGGCGGGGCGCTGAGGGGATTCCACGAAATGTCCGACGCCGAGCTGTCCGCGGTGACGCGGCTGTCGCTCGATGAAGCGTCGCGCGCCCGGAAGCGCGAGTTCGACCTGCCGTTTACGATCCTCGGGCAGGACGGGTCGATCGCGGAATCGCTCGCGGCGGAAGCGCGGAAGCTCGGCCTGAGGATCAGCCGGGGCGGACGCTTCCATCACCTGCACGGCCCGAGCGACAAGGGGACGTCTCTCAAGGTCGTCATGCGCCGGTGGCGCGGTCGCCGGGCCGCGGCGATCGGCGATTCCGCGAACGATCTGCCCATGCTCAAGGCCGCGTCGATCGCGTTCGCGGTGAAGACGACGGAAGGGCGCCACGACCCCGACCTCGTGAGCGGCGTTCCCCGGCTTCGACTCATCGACCGCGCGGGTCCGGAAGGGTGGGCGATCGCGGTCGACCAGCTCCTCGCGGAATGATCTTCAAACTGCGAGTGGCCCTTGCCATTCACGCGCTGCTAGGCGCGGTTCTAGTTTGTTACTCGATGTGGGCCAAGTGGGGGAATAGGGACGAATCCAGGCCGCCAGGCTTCCATGGTGGGGCCGCGATAATTCTGGTCCTCTTGTGGGTATTGACGTGGCGAGTGTTCGTCCGGAAGTGGCCGATTGCGAGCCGTTCTGATCAGCCGCCGACTCGATTCAGTCCGATCCCGCCGCGCCTGGTCTTCTTGTCGCAGTCATGCCTGCTGGCTCTCTACTGGGTGCTAAACACACATTCATGGGATGACCTGCTGCGCTGGTTGTTGGTGGGCGACTTTGCTCTGGTCGTGGCGTTGATCGTCGGAGGCTTGTCCTGGCTGGCGGCGGGAATCCGTTTTCACTCCGGCACGTGGATCACCTCTTGCGCGTGGGCCGTGGTTGGCCTCTTTGGGATCGCATTGGTCGTGGGTCATCGATGGGCCAATGCAGGGTAGGACTTCCTTCGGGATGCGGTGCTATTCGGGCTTGAAGCTTGAAGCCGCTGGCTTGGAGCTCGAAGCTCGAAGCCCAGCAGGGAGCTTCGGAGCATGGAGCTTGATGCGGCCTCAGGGCCTCTTCATCTCGGCGATGCACTCGGCCAGCAGCTTCTTCACTTCCGCGTCGTCGGGCGCGAGGTAGGCGGCGCGCTCCAGCTGGACGCGCTCGCCGAAGTGGTCCAGGCGCGCGTGCAGGACGCGGGCGAGCGTCGCCTTGATCCGCACGTCGGTCGGATAGCGCTGGGCGCCGAGCTCCGCCCACCGGAGCGCCTCGGCGTGGCGGTTCGCCTCGAGCATGAGCTGCGCGCCGCGCGAGTGGGCCACGGGGAGCCCGGGGATTTCGATGAACGCCGCGATCGCCTCGTCGCGCCGGCCCGTGGCGGCGTAGTGCTCGGCGAGCCCCAGCTTCGCGTCGGTCCTCCCGGCGGCGAGCTTCTGCGCGTGTTTCCAATGCTCCTCGGCTTTTTCGTTTTTTCCGCGCGCCGCGAGGCCGCGCGCTTGCAGGACGAGGGCCTCGTAATGGTCCGGCGATCCGGCGAGCAGCTTCGAGCACTCCTCGAGCGCCGCGTCCACGTCGCCGGCGTCCCAATACAGCAGCGCCCGGAGGTAGAGCGCCCACGGATCGGAGTCGCGCCGCGCCGTCGCGTCGTCGAGCGCCTGCGCCTTGTCGCCGGCCTGGTACGCCAGCCATCCGCGGGCGCAGCGCCAGGACGGATCCAGCTTGGAGGCGTCGTCGAGCTTGCTCCGCGCTTCCTGGACGTTGCCCACCTTGCGGGCCGCCACGGCCCACCAGCCGAGCGCCTCCGCGGGATTGGGCGCGCCTCCGGATCCGTTCCAGCGGCGGACCAGGGCCAGCGCTTCCGCCGCGTCGCCGCCGAGGAGGCCGGCCAGGGACGCGCACCGCAGGCGGGCCGGATCGTCCGGCTCCGCCGTCAGCGCCGTCCGGAGCCACATCAGCGCGTTGTCGGGATCCCCGAGGCGGAGCGAGTGAACGCCCATCGCGAAGGCGAGGCGATCGTCGACGGCGCCGGCGCTCAGCGACGACCAGAGCGGCGCGACTTCCTCCGGCTTTCCGTCCGCGCGGAAGACCGCGAGGAGGCGCGCGACGTCGCCCGCGCGTCCGGAGAGTTTTTCGAGGCCGGGTTCCAGCGCCGGAGCGGGGGGCAGGAGGAGCGGGGAGGCGAGGACCGTCTGGGGCGCGTGGACGCGCGCCAGGGGGCCCGCGGCGCGGGCCCACGCCTCGGCCGCGGCCAGCGCGCGCGCCATCTGCGCTTCGGGCCGGGCGGGATCGAGCGCGAGCGCGGCGTCCACGGCGGCGCGTTCGGCCGCCGGGTCGCGCCGCTTGCGGGCGGCCTGCGCGCGGAGAAGGCAGGCCTCCACCAGCGGAGTTCCCGCCGCGCGCTCCGCCTCGTCGGCCACGCGCACCATGTCCGCGGGCGGAAGCGAACCCGCCGTGGCGAGACTGTACAGGGCTTCCTGCCGCGCGTCTTTTGACGTCGGGGCGACGACGGGCGCCTCCGATTCCACGGTTGAAACCCGCCTGATAATGAGCGCTCCCATGACGAGGGCGGTGATGATCGGGGCGCTGATCGCGAGTATGAGAACCTGGCGCCGGCGCGAAGGATCCATCGCGCCGGAATTATAGCAAAGACCCGGCCTTGGGACGTACGCCCCGGAGGCACATTCCAAACCGTTTCCTTAATGGAAGGAGGTTACCCGGCGGTAACCTATCTTGAAGTTCTCGGGGGCACGAACCTTGGTGGCCCGTTGTTTGCGTGGTCCCCCCTGTATTTCCGGCGCACGTGCGCCTTATAATCCGGCGTCTGATCTTGGGGAAGCGGCGGACTATCGCATGAAACTGCCTGTCCGGGGACGAGGGCGTCGGGGTCTCGTCCTTATTGTCGTCCTCTCCGTCCTGGCCTGCCTCTCCCTGGTCGGAGTCGCCTTTCACGTTCTCTCCTCCCTTGAACGCACCACCGCGGGGAATTACCGCCTCACGATCCAGGCGCGGCTGCTCGCCCGGGCTGGCGTCGAGTACGCCCTTTCCCGCCTGTCCGGCGCGCAGTCCCTGGCCACGGCCTTGAGCGAGGGCGGCGACTGGAAGTACTACGGCAACGACGAATCCGGCTTCGAACCGCGGGAGCGCGACGTGTCGCTCGCCACGGCGAAGCGCCCCTCGTACGCGCTGATCAGCCAGGGCGGAAAAGTCGAGCAAGTCCGCCTCAAGTATGACGAGAAGCGGGTTCTCTCGATCGGCGTCAGCGGGAGGCTCAAGGGCGGGGAGTATCTCCCGAACGGGAACATCTACTCGCTGGAAGTCCGCGACCTGTCCGGCTGCATCTATGTGAACGACGGGCTCAAGATGCAGGGCGGCAATCGTTCCTGCGTCTCGGAAAACCTCCGGCGCATCCTCAACCTCCTCGGCCGCATGGATTCGATAGGCTTCCCGGGTCTCGGCGACGTGATCCTCGACAACCGGCCCGCGATCGGCGGGTACGCGACCTGGCATCACCTCGCCACGGTCCTTCGCAAGCGGAGCGGGTTGAAGGAAGAACTCCTCGAGCGGCTCGAGCGGCTCCTGACGGTCCACAGCTGGGTCGATACGAACGTCGTCAATCCGGTTCCGTTCGGCCCGACGAGCTCGCGCCTGTACCCGGTGAAGTACGAGCGCGGCGAGGCCGGGGTCTTCCGGCGCGGTCCCGGCAAGGACTTGCGCAACATGCTCCCGTCCGTCAACGAGCTGGGCTGGGTCGAGGGGCCGGGCGAGGAACCGGCCGTGGCCGGCACGACGGCCGCGGTGTACGGGCACGACGAGCTGTTCCCGAGCTACGTGGAAGTCGTCCACCGCGCGCCGGTCAACATCAACAGCGCGCCGGAGGAGATCCTCACCGCCCTCATCGCGGATCTCCGCGGCGTCTTCCTCATGGAGAAGCGGAGCAACGGTCCGACCGACCTCGGCGGGCCGGAGATCAGCTACCAGACCACCCAGTGGCTCGTTCAGCCCCATTCCTTCCAGATCCCGCAGGGGAATTTCTCCTGGGAGTACATGGGGCACACGTACAGCCCCGACCGGTGGGCGCCTCCCAGCGCGATCAACGAGAACAAGAGGTGGAACGAGGCGACCGGGGCCACGACCCAGCCGCCGGGCGAGCAGTCGGGGGGCAACTTCATCGACCGCGACGAGATCGGCTGGCTGACCGCCACGCCCGCGTTCACGCTCAACGGGACCGGAAAGACGTCGGCCCGGGCCGTCGCGTACGAGATCGTCCAGTGCCGCGAGGGGAAGGGCGACTACGCCACGCTGCCCTTCGGCGGCCCGTTCAAGACCTGGTCCCAGTTCCACGCGTTCTGCGACTACCTCGCGCGGACCACGACGATCGCCGACGACCGGTTCCCGGAGGAGCACCGCCGCCGCCAGGGCGCCCAGGCGCTCGCCGACGTGCTCAAGGCCAACTTCAATCCGAACTTCACGCCGAACGAGATCAACCCGGACCGCAACCTGTACCTGATGGTCGACAAGACGGATCTCATCGTCAACTCGACGGAGTTCTGCTTCCTCCCGACGGGATATTTCCAGATCAACGCGATCGGCCGGATCCTCAAGGAGGAGACGGAGAAGAGCGAAGGGGGCAAGAAGGACGGTCAGCCCGTCTACCAGGTCGCCGCGCAGGCGGGCGCGCGGTCCGTCGTCCAGGTGCACGAACTCTATCGGGAAACGACGCAGCGCCAGTTCTACCGCGGCGACTCGGTCGTCGCGAAGTCGGTCCGGACGAACAACGGCTACACGGTGGAGTCCGGGCCGGAATCCGACAACGGACCGCTGCTCTACGGCGACCACTTCAGCCACGGCAAGCAGCGGATGTCGCGCGAACTGGACGGGGACGGAGCCTACTACGAGCCGGGCTTCGAGTTCGACAGCGGCTGGGGCTACGAGGCGTCCGGGTATCTCGCCCTTCCCACGGTCGGCGGGCACGAAGAGCTCAAGGCGAAGTACACGCAGGAAGTGTCCATGCCGGCCGAGGTGGCGAGGGACCCCGCGGACTCCTACCTCCCGGTCTCGCCCGGCATGCACGCGCACTTCCGGTACGACGACCGGCTCCACTACAACCAGTCGGGCCGCGTGCAGATGGCCGGAGGCGCCGATCCGCGCCTGTTCGTCGAGAACATGGGCTCCCTGGTCATGTCCGGGTCGAGGCAGATCATCGTCCGGAAGACCGTCTACAACCCGGCCACGTGCTCGTCGGTGATCGTCGAGCAGTACCTGGAAGTGGGCGCGACCGAGAAAGCGTCGAACTTCCCGGACCCGGGCGAAGACCTGTCGGGGGAGAACGGCAGCGCGACTTACAGCCCCTACGATCCCACGGACGGCATCCGGTACCGCCTCGTGCGCTCCTTCCGCCTGCCGCTCGAGGGGAAGCAGGGCAACCGGCCCATCATGACGCCCGTCGCGCCGTCCGACCTGCGCGTCGACGGCATGTATGTCGAGCGCCACTCCGGCCTGGCGTACTGGATCGACGAGGAAGGCTCGTCGTCGCCGCCGCCGGACAACGCCTACTCGTTCGACACGAGGAGGGGCGTGGCGTCGTTCTGGTTCAAGCCGGGATTCGATCCGCGGTACAGCGGCAAGGTGCGCTCGCTCGCGTCCGTGTCGAAGTACCACCGGATGAACTATCACTACCGCAACCCGAGCCCGTTCACGCTGTACTACTTCCCGGCGTACTCGCCCACGGCCGGAGACGCGGAGCTTCCCGACATCCACACGAAGTACACG
>DASTON010000248.1:0-8257 GCA_035762525.1 Planctomycetota bacterium
CGCGCGCTCGTGCAGCTCGGCTCGCTCCAGCCCGGGGACGTCGCCGTGGACATCGCGAGCGGACCCCTCGACACCGAGGGGCGGATGCAGGAAGCCGTCTCATCGAGGATGGCGCCCGAGGGGCAGAACGGCGCGGCGCACAAGTTCACGGCGAAGGTGATGTGCCGCGCGAGCGGACGCCACGGATTCGCCGTGAGGGTTCTACCCAACCATCCGGCTCTCATTCATCCTTACGATGAAGGGCTGATTCAGTGGGCCTAGAAGACGATTTCCGATTGACGATTGACGATTACCCGAGAAGAGGGACCGCGAGGTGAAGAGCGACGGCACGAAGCATCCTCTTTTCGGCAAACTGAAGAAGATCTGCCTGGACCTGCCCGACACGAAGCTGACGATGACGTGGGGCTCTCCTCACTTCCGCGTGGCGGACAAGATTTTCTGCGGGAGCGGAGAGGAAGACGGCGTGCTCACCGTCGGCTTCAAGCTGGAGAAGCCGCACGCCGCGCGAGTGCTGAATGACCCCCGGTTCAGCGTCGCTCCCTACGTCGGCAAGCACGGCTGGGTCCACATGAAGGTCACCCGGGTGAAGGAATTGATCGAAGTCCGGCGGTACGTCGAAGAGAGCTACGAGCTGATCGCGCCGACGAAGAGCCTGGCCAAGCTGAAGCAGATCCGGTAGTCGCACCGGGCGATTTCGGATTCCTGGTTTCCGATTTGAGGACTCCGGAAATCTCAAATCGGCAATCCGGAATCTCCCCGGAAATGGAAACGGCGCCCCTTTCGGGACGCCGTCAATTTTTAGCCTGGCAACAACCTACTTTCCCGACGATGTAATTCCCGTCAGTATCATCGGCCCCAGGGGCTTAACGACCGTGGTCGGAATGGGAACGGGTGTTTCACCCTGGGCATCGGGTCACCAGGCAGGGGAACTTATAGCGATTGGCCCGGCGCCCGTCAAGGGTCAGTCCTCGATGATGGATATGGGGGCGAGGGTGTCCACGTCGTACTCGAACTCGCCGCCCTTCAGCTCCTCCTGGAGAATCCGGCCGAAGACGTAGTCCTTCCACTGCTGGGGTGCAAGCAAGGAGAAGGTCCCCGACATGACCACGTGAATCGCCCGCTTGTGCATTTCCAAGCCGCCGGGTTCGACCACGGTCACCGGTTCCGGGCCCGTCATGATTCCCGTCTTCGACGTCGTCATCTCCACGAGCGCCCGGGTGCCTCCGTCGGATGAGGCGTACTTGGCCTTCCGCTTCGACAACGAACGCTCCGCCGCGGGCGATACCTCGCCCGCGCCGGACTTCTTCACTTC
Organism: Planctomycetota bacterium; assembly: GCA_035762525.1. Taxonomy (GTDB): domain Bacteria; phylum Planctomycetota; class MHYJ01; order MHYJ01; family JACPRB01; genus DASRJF01. The sequence continues at coordinate 1,313 of DASTON010000248.1, forward strand.
TTCCAGTCGGGCTGAGTGATAAGCGACGGTTTCTGGGTCGGTCGCCCCGGTCTTGTCATAGAAGTCGAGCGCGTTCTTGATCGCCCAGTACGTGACGTGGGGCGAATGCAAGGCGGGCAGGATGTCGAACACCTTGCCGTCGGGACGGCAGAAGTAGAGGGCGATCTCGCCCCCCATCGTGCCCTTGACCTTGCGTCCGTCGCCGAGATCAAAGACCGCGATCGACACGGGGGCGACGCTTTCCCACACGGGAATCATCCTGTCCTTTACGAGGTCCACCACGCGCTTGTCCGAGAACGTCACGGTTCTCGCGAGCTTGCCGTTCGCTCAGCAGAATTCCTCGTCGAACTTCCCGAAGAGCTGGAGGACCAGGATGGGCTTGCCCTTCCCGGTCGCCTCTTCGAGGGAGCGCTTCCAGACGAGGCCACGGTCGCAGCCCCATTGGCCCGTGATGCGTCCCATGGCGGTCTTCGCGCGCCGGCGGACGAGGGGATCCTCATGCGCGGCCGCGACCCGGAGTTCGGGAAGGGCGGCCTCGCCGCGGTTCGCGAATTCGGCAATCGCCTCGCGGGCGGTCGCCTCGTCCGCGCCCAATCGGTCGATTGCCGTGGAGCGCGAACATCCAGCCAGCGCGATGAGCAGGAACGGTGCAAATCTCATACGAACCTCCCAAGGTCCTACGGATTGGACGGACGGACCAGGAGAGGGAGCGGGTGGTAACCGCAAATCGCAAATCGGCAATCGGCAATCGCTAGGTTTGAAGCGAGATCATCCGCACGAGTTCCAAGTACCGTCCAGAGATTTCGCCATCCTTGGCCTCTACCAGCCGGTCGGGGCCGAACGATTCGACCGCCAGCGACCCCATCACCGCGCCGTGGAGCAGCGCTTTCTTCAGGCGCTCGTCGTCGAGGCCGGACTTCGCGAGGGATCCGAGCAGGCCGCCCGCGAACGCGTCGCCCGCGCCGGTGGGATCGACCACGTTCTCGGTGGGGAAGGCGGGGGCCGCGAAGGTGAATGACTTCGTGTGAATCGACGAGCCGTGCTCGCCCCGCTTGACGATCAGGCACCGCAAGCCCGATCCGAGCAGCGCGCGAACCGCGGCGGCGACGGACGAGGTGTTGGCCAGCATCCGGGCCTCGGTGGCGTCGAGACAGAGCGCGCTCACCCGGGGCAGGAGCGCCATCAACCCGTCGCGCTCCGTCTGGATCCACACGTTCATCGAGTCGAGGAGGACGAACTTCGGATCCCGCAACTGCCCGAGGACGACCGCCTGGACCTTCGGGCTCGTGTTGCCCAGAAGCACGTACTTGGAATCGCGGTACGACTCGGGCAGCTCCGGGCGGAACAGATCCAGGATCTCGAGGTCGACCGACACGGTCTCGCGGCCGGCGAGGGCGGCGTCGTACCGTCCGTGCCAGCGGAACGTGGGGCGGGGGGCGACCTGCAACCCCTCCAGGTCGATGCCGCCCGATTCCAGCAGCCGGCGATGCTCCGGCGGAAAGTCCTGGCCGACGACTCCGACGAGGCGGACCGGCGCGAATCTCCTTGCCGAGAGCGCGAAGAACGTAGCGGATCCGCCGAGCACGGAGTCGCGCCGCGCCCCCGGGGTCTCGACGGTGTCGAGCGCGACCGATCCGACGACGAGGACCGGATTCATGCCTTCACCGAAAGGGCGAGCGCCCGGTCGATCCGCTCGAGGACGCGATCCTTGCCCAGCAGGTCGAGGACGTCGTGGATCGGGGGGCTCTGCGCCGTGCCGGTGACCGCGACGCGAAGCGGCTGCGCGACGCCGCCCAGCTTCACTTTCTTCCGTTCCGCCATGGACTTGAGCAGCGTTTCGACGGGCTCTTTCCCGAAGCTCGAGAGGCGCTGGAGTTCGCCCTTGAGCTCGCGGACCACGTCGAACCCGCCGTTGGTCAGCCACTTCTCGACGGCGGCGGGGTCGTAGGCGATCGGATCGAAGTAGAAGTCCGTCAGCTTCACGATCTCGTCGAGCCGCTTCAGTCGATCCTGCTGCTGCGCCACCAGGGCCCGGAACTTTTCAGCCGGAATGGCCGACACGTCGTGCTTCGCCTGGAGGTACGGCCGGCACAACTCGATCAGCTTGTCGAGCGGCGTCTTCTTGATGTAGTGCGAGTTCATGAAGAGAAGCTTGTCGACGAGGAACTTGGCGGGGGTGTTGCCGATCCGGTCGATCGTGAACTTCTCGATCATCTCCGGCAGGGTCATCAGCTCGAGGTCGTTGCCCGGCGACCAGCCCAGGAGCGCGAGGAAGTTCACCATCGCCTCGGGCAGGTAGCCGAGCCGGCGGCAGTCGCCCACGGTCACCGGCAGGCCCATCGCGTTGTACTTCTCCGTCTCGCGCTTGGAGAGCTTCGTCCCGTCGGGCGCGAAGATCAGCGGCATGTGGCCGAACTTCGGCGGCTCCCAGCCGAGCGCGCGATAGAGCGAGATCTGCTTCGGCGTGTTCGAGTAATGCTCGTCGCCGCGCAGGACGTGGGTGATGAACATGTCGTGGTCGTCGACCACGACCGCGAAGTTGTACGTGGGGAATCCGTCCGACTTGATGATGACCAGGTCGTTGTCCTTGGTCGTATCCATCTTGCTCGGGCCGTGCACGAGGTCGTCCCAGGTGCAGGGGCCGCGGTCGATCCGGAAATAGAGCGCCTTGCCCTTCTCGGGATCCTCCTGCCAGTACGTGCGATTGGCCTTCTCGAGGATCGCGGCGCATTCGCGGTAGCGTTCGAGCCGCAGGCTCTGGTAATGCGGGCCTTCGTCCCAGGACAGGCCGCACCAGGCGAGGCCCTCCTTGATCGTGGCGAGCGACTCCTCTCGGTTCCTCTTCTGGTCCGTGTCCTCGATGCGGAGGACGAACGTCCCTTTTTCGTGGCGGGCGTAGAGGAAGTTGTAGAGCGCCGTGCGGACGCCGCCGACGTGGAGGTCGCCGGTCGGGCTGGGCGCGAATCGGACGCGGATTCCCATCGCGCTATTCTACCGGGTTCCGGAGGACGCCGATTCCCTCGATCTTGGCCTCGACTTCATCGCCCTTCTTGAGGAAGACCGGCGGCGTGCGGAAGACGCCGACGCCCGACGGGGTTCCCGTCGCGATGACGTCGCCGACTTCGAGCGGAAAGCAGGCGCTCGCGTACTCGATGATCGCCGGGACGTTGAAGATCATGTCCGCGGTCGTCCCGTTCTGCTGCTGGCGGCCGTTGACCGAGAGCTCGATCTTCAGGCGGTCGGGCTTGAGCTCGTCCGCGCCCACGACCACCGGGCCCATCGGGGCGAACGTGTCGAAGCTCTTGCCCCGGAACCACTGCTTGTCGCCCTGCTGGATGTCGCGCGCGGTGACGTCGTTGAAGACGGTGTACCCGAAGACGTGGGCGGGGGCCTCGGTTTTGGAGATCCGCAACCCGCCGCGGCCGATGACCACGGCGAGCTCGATTTCGTAATCGATCTTCTCCGAGACGCCCCGCGGGATCCGGATCGCGTCCCCGTCGCCGATGACGACGTTCGCCGCCTTGGCGAAGAGCAGCGGGGCGGAGGGCGGATCCTTCTTCTGTTCGGCGGCGTGGTCGCGGTAATTCAGCCCCACGCAGACGATCTTCGGCGGCCGAAGGAGCGGCGCGCGGAGCCGGACCTCCTTCAGCGGGAGGCAGACCGTGCGGTCTTCCTTCAGCCGCCCCAGCTCGACGCCGGCGAGCTTTTCCGGGCCGTCCGCCTGGAGGAACGCGAGCAGGTCGACGAACTTGTAGGGGCGGCGGTAGTGCTTGAAGAAGGCCTGGGCCAGGTCGTAGACGTACGAACCGAGAATGGCGCAAGCGGAAGTCTTGTGACCCAGTTGGTACGTGCCGAATCTCATTGTGTCCCTGATGACTGATGACGGATGACCGATGACGGGCCGATACCTAGAACCAAGCTCTATTGGTACGACAGTCTTTATCTTTTATCGAGTCATCGCGCTAGCGCCTTGTCGTCCCAAGGGCAAAACACTGCCGCGGTTCATTGATCCTGATTGAGGATTCTGTCTGTCATCTGTAATCGGTCATCTGTCATCGTCTTCGGTCACTGGGCCAGCTCGGGCCACTTGTCCCGGTTCGCCTCGAGCCAGGCCCGCAGGCGGGCGATGCCCGTCGCGCGCGCGGAATCGGCGTCCTTGACCCGGAACAAGTCTTCCTCGGGGGGCGCCGGCGCGATCTTGCGCAGCGCTTCGAGGGCGGAGGTCTTGACCAGGTCCGCCGGGTCCGCGAGGGCGTCGATCAGCTTCTCCGCGACGATCTTGTAGCGCGCCTTTTCCCCCATGTTGCCGAGGGCTTCGGCGCAGATCGCGCGCACGCCCGGGTCGGTCGCCTTCATCGCCATCGGGGGATTGCGGTCCACGATCTGCCACACGAGGGTGGGAATCGTCGAGGTCACGCCGAGATCGCCCAGCGCGAGCGCCGCGCCCGTGCGATCGATGGAACGGGCCACCGGGGACGAGACGACGGCCGCGATGGCTTCCGGCGTCGACGGATCCGCCGCGGCAATGGCGGCGATCGCGCGGGTCGCCGCATCCCGCACCGGCCGGGCGATGTCCCGCCGGCCCCGGAAGAGCCAGAAGCCCTTGATCGCGGCCGGATCCGCGACCGCCCCGAGCACGTCGCAGGCGGCTTCGCGCACGGCGAAGCTGGTGGAGCGCTTGCTCCCCTCGTCGCCGATCAACTCCCCGCAGACCCGGATGACCTCTTCGTGCTTCGGGCCGAGGGCGACGAGCGCGCGGAGGGCCGCGAGCTGGGCCGCTTCGCCGGCGCGGGTCGACGAGTTGACCGAGGCCACCTTCGCCAGGGCGGGTCCGCAGGCCGCCGCGCCCACGCGCCCCAGCGCGCGCGACGCGGCTTCGCGGACTTCGGGATCCTGGTCTTCGAGGCCGCGCTTCTCGAGCGCCTCGCGATCCTCGGGGCCCGACATCTCCTTGGGAAGGAACCCGAGGGCCAGCGCGGCGCCGGCGCGCTCGTCCTTCGAGCCGCCCGCGCCCACCTTCTCGCGCAGCACGGCGGGCTTGTCCGCCGCCTTGGCGTCGGCGATGAGCTTCGCGATCGTCTCCGCGACGAAAAGGCGGGTGACCGCGCGCGACCTCGCCTGCAGCTCCAGCGAGAGCCGTTTATCGCCGGCGGTCGCGCCCGACAGCAGGAGGATGAACTTGTCGATGGCGGGGGCGCCCAGGTCGGTGGCGTCGCGCTGGATCCAGTCCTTGCCGGTGTGGAACCGCTCGCAGGTCCGCTCGGCGCGCTCCATGTACGCGGCGGGTTCGCTCACCGCGTACGACCGGTTCTTGAGCTCCCGGAGGTACCCCTCGCGGTCGTACAGCCGCGACGGATCGCCGCCCTTCACCTGCGCCTGGAAGTTCCAGAACCGGGCGACGAGGACTCCCGTTCCCAGCGTGTCCTGCCACCACTTGGCCCACCGGTCGATTCCCTCCTGGCGCTTCGCCGCCTGCGCCTTGGGAACTTCCTCCGGCGCGAGGCCGGAGATGAGCGGATCGGGATCGTAGCCCAGGTCCAGCGCGGTGATCCGCTTCAGCGCTTCGTGCGCGCTCCGGCGCACTCCCGGCTCGGAGTCGGAGAGGGCCTCGGTGAGCGCGGGGCAGGCCTTGACGACTCCGATTGCGCCGAGCGAGGAAGCGGCGGCGGCGCGCACGCCCGCGTCGTTGGCGGTATCGCGCTGGTCCGCCGGGCGGAGATCGAGATCGGGCTCGTACTGCACGATCTCCATCAGGCGGTCGGCCAGCTTGTGCTTGGCGGCGGAATTGGTCGTGTCGACGCCGGAGGCCGCGACGCAGCACGCTTCGCGGACCGTCTGATTCCTGCTCTTCAGGCCGTTGAGGATGGCGTCGATCAACGTGCCGGAGACCTGGCCGAGCGAGCGAAGCGCCTTGGCCGCCTCGATTCGCGCCACGGTCTGGCCCGACTCGTCGCTGAGGAGGCGGTGCAGGGCGGCCTCGATCTCCGGCTTGTCGGGCAGGTTGGCCGGGAGGTTGCCCCGGATCGCGGCCGCCTTCTGCTTGAGGTCGTTCGCGCGTTCGCGGTTCGCGGCGATGAGCCGCTGGGCCCCCGGATCCTCCGGGTCCTTGGAGTCCAGGTCGGCCAGGATCTGATCCGCTTCGCGCTCCAGGGTGCGGGCCGCCGACCAGGTCTCGAAGATCCGCGAGATGGCGAGGCCGGCGCCCGCGCGCGTCGCGGGCGAACCCTCGCCCAGCTTCCGGATGAGCGCGGCGATCCCCGCCTCGTCCGCCGTGGAGGCGATCAGGCCGGCGGCGAACGACCGGACGACTTCATCCTTGTGGCTGAAGCCCTCGATGAGGCCGTGCGTGGCGTCCTTGCCGATCGCGAGGATCTTCGCTTCGAGCTCCTTGCGCTTCGCCTCCATGGAGGCGGGGGAGCTCCTCAGGAAGTCGCGCCAGGTGGTGACGAACCGCGAGAACTGGTCGAGGTAGACGTCCACGCCGCGGAGCAGGATCTTCCGCTCGGCTTCCGCGACCGCCGCTTCCTGGCCGCCGCATTCGGCGACGACTCTCGCGTAGGCGGCCTGGGCGTCGCCGATGTTCTCGGGCACGGAAATCTCGCACACGCGCGCGACGGCCAGGAGCGCCTTGGCGAGATTGGCTTTCTCCGGCTCGGCCGCCGCCTTCTCGACGGCCTTGCGGTAGTTTTCGAGGGCGCGCTCCAGCTGGCGCTTGTCGAGGAGGCGCGTCCGCTCCTGCTCGAGGCGCTGCTTCTGCGTCTCGATGGGGGCGCGCGAAGCGTCGAGGTCCTTGATGACGGGCGCGAGGCGGTCCTTCGAGGCCTCGGACATTTCGCTTTCGGCTTCGAGCTGCTTGCGCCGGGCGTCGATCTGCTGGAGCCTCAGATCCAGTTTTGCGACTTCGAAGGTGAGCTGGTCGACCGCCGTGGCCGAAACGCGGCCCTC
>DASTON010000249.1:0-2649 GCA_035762525.1 Planctomycetota bacterium
GGCCCCCGCCGCGGCCCCGCCCGCTTCGGGTCCCGCCGATCCCGCGCCCGCGGCCGCCCCGCTCAATCCGTTCCAGGCGAAGCTCGCGGACCGCATCAACAACGCCAAGGAGCGCTTCCAAGGAAAGAAGTACGACTTCGCCCCGGGGATCACGGGCATCCCCTCGGCGGCGGCGCCCGAGGGCGTGACCGTCGGAGGCGCCCGGATTCCGTGGACCGGCCTCTCCGCGGAAGTCCAGTTCGCCATGGCCCTCGACTCGTTCTACGGAGAAGACTGGGTCCTCGCGGCCGAGCACGCGATCGCCGGCGGCCATCGGTCCGCCGCCGACAAGTTCCTGTGGAAGTACGCGGGCGGCACCGACCGCAAGCAGCGGCAGGCGAAGATCGACGAGATCCTCGCGCGCGTCCGCGGCCTCAGGGCCGTGCCCGAGGGCGGGTTCACGTACGACCCCGCGGCCGGCTGGGAGGACCGCTCGCAACGCGCCAACCGGACGGCGGTCGAGGAGGCCGGGCGGCTTGTCAAAACACTCCTGGCGGCGTCCGACTCCAAGCGGCGCGAAGAGACGTTTGGGAAGCTGAAAGACCTCTACCTGCTGCCCGGCCTGGCCGAGGAGACGCGCGAAAAGGTCAGGCTCGCCGCCGTGGAAGGGCTCTCCGAGCTGAAGAAGGACCGCCTCGAGGACTTGAGCAAGAAGGCGAAGGCCACGGCGACGGGCGCCCTCGCCCAGCTGCGCGCCCTGAAGGTCCTGCTCAAGGAGCGCCGCGAAGAGGCGATCAAGGTCATCTACGACCCGAAGATCTACCTGCCCGAGAACGACCCCCGCTGGAGCCAGGGGGACAAGATCAACGGGCAGCAGCGGGTCGACGAGCTCGTCCAGGCCGTCCGCGAGATCTGGGAGCAGCCCGCCAAGTTCGCCCTGGGCAACAGCCGCGCCATCGAGCGCGACCTCGAGGAGCTCCGGCTGATCAACGAGAAATACCTCCCCCCGTTCGGAATGGAGAGCGACACTGAAAAGGATCTCGCGGCCTTCGAGGAACTGCGGAACAACCTCAACGAGCAGCTCAGCGTGAAGTCCTACAGCCTCATCGAGGCAGACCGGCAGGACTACGAATGGAACCGCCGCGCGGACCGGTACAACGACGCGCTCCGGGAGGCCGGCATCACGCGGGACGAAATCGAGCATGCCCGGACGGTGAACGACTACCGCGAAATGATGGGCCGGCGGCGGCTCTTCCTCGACGCGCGGCTCTGCCGGGCCACGAAGAAGCACAGCGCGGTGTGCGATCGAGCGGGACGGATCTGGCACGTCGGATCGGACGGAGATCCGGAGTCGCGCGCCCGCGCCGAGGGCTTCACGGCGGGCGTCTCGGAGAACGTCGCGATCGGGTACTCCTCCCCCGCCGAGATCTGGACCCGCGGCTGGTACCGGGCCAGCGACCACCACCGCAACGGGCTCAACGACAACTGGAACTGCCTGGGGTACGGCTACTCCGGCAGCGTCGGGACGGAGAACTTCTCGACCATAGGAACCCCCAAGGGGTTCTGAAGAAGAAGTCCTCGGTCCCCAGTCTCCAGTCCCGAGCCCGTCTTCCAGTCCTCCGTCTCCCCGTCCGGACGGGGCAGCTGTCGACAGGGGACAGGACGGCGGACCGCAGACCGGGGACGGGCCGGGGACAGGGGACGGGGGACTGTGGACTTCGTAGCTTCGCCCGAACTTTTGATTCACCGCGTCGTGTCACCTGAGGTACCATGCCCGCTTGGGTGCCCCCTAACATTGGAGCGATGATGAAGACGATCGGAATGCTGGCGGCGGCCCTCTTTGCGGTCTCCCTCATCGGGGGAGCGCCGGCCCCTGCTCCGGTCCGCGACGAGGCGGCCTGGGTGGCGGCGGTCACCCGGCTCGAGGCGGCCAAGGCGAAGCGCAACAAGGAGCCCCGCACGTTCGTGGACGCCATCCTGGGCGTGGGCGAGGCGACCTATCCCAAGCGAGACGTCCAGACCATGGGCTTGCTCCTGACGCTCCTGATGGACGAGCTCAGGGACGACACCCCCAACGGCAACAAGGAAGACCGCATCGACGGGCTCGTGCTCGAGGCGTGCGAAACCGCCCTGCGCAAGCTCACGAACGAGAAGGCCGTGGAAGCCCTCATCCAGCGGGCGCGCGACCCCCGGGCCAACGTCCGCCTGAGATTCCACCTCTGCCGCGCCCTTGGTGCCCAGAAGGGCGAGGCCATGAAGGCGCTGATCGAGCTCGTCGAGGACCGGGACACCCGCGTCCAGATCGGCGCCATCGACGGCCTGAAGGAGCAGCTCAAGTCGGAGCTCGCCAAGAAGGTCGACGAGATGACGCTCCAGGTGGGCTCGGGCGGCGACCAGGCCAGCCAGATCCTCTCGGCGGCCGGCAAGGCCCTCGAGGAGCAGCCCGCGGCGCTCTTCAAGCAGCGCGCCGACAGCATCGCGCTTCTCCTGGAAGGCTACCTCAGCGGGTTCAACGGCAAGGACGACCTGCTGAAGGCCACCGAGGAGATGCGCGCGATCGCGAACGGCATCGCGGGCGAGGAGCCGAAGAAGAAGGTCCTCCCGCTCGTCACCGGCATGAGCGACTTCGTCGACAAGTTCATCAAGGGCGTCGAGGAGCTGAACGGGCTC
>DASTON010000250.1:0-8429 GCA_035762525.1 Planctomycetota bacterium
TGGGAACCCGACGCCGCGTCGTACACGCTCGAGTCCGTCAAGCCCCTCGCGACCGATCCGACGGCGGAGAAAGACGCGCTGAATTTCATCCGGGAGAAGAACACCAAGCGGATCAATACGACTCCGTTCCGGTACCTCCCCTTCGTGATCAATTCGCTCATCAGCGACGATCGGGAGCTGGCCCACTCGGCGTTCGTCGTCCTGAACGCGTTCTGCGAGGACCGCAAGGAATACGACTCCAAGGGCAAGCCCATCATCGAGCTGCATTGGGTGAACAGCGCCCACTACCGCGGTTACATGTACCAGTGGTGGAACAACAAGTGGTGGCCCGAGCGCGCCAGCAAGCTCCCGGACGCGCCGGGGAACGCCCAGGCTGTCGAGCGGCAGGATTGGGTGGGCCTGGTGCGGGCGATGATCGGCGGCGCCTACCACGACGAGGACACGCCGCAAGGCGCGGCCTTCCGCAAGGTGAAGAACCTGGGACGCGCCGCGTGGCCGAAGCTCGCGGAATTGATCGACCACGACGAACTTCCCCTCGGCCGCTGCGCGGCCCAGGTCCTCGCCGAGCTGACCGGCGAGAAGAAGCCGCTGCCCAACGAGCAGAACCGCTCCGAAGTCAAGAACGCCTGGCTCGCGTGGCTCGCCAAGAACTAGCTTCCAGCCTCGTGCTCCCAGCTCCCAGCTGGGCTCCAAGCTCCTGAGCTTCGAGCCGGCAGCTTTGAAGCTTGAAGCCTCTGGCTTCGGAGCTTGAAGCTCGGAGCCCAGCTGGGAGCTCCGGAGCATGGAGCCGGAAGCTCGGCTAATCCGCCGTAGCTCCACAGAAACTGATCAACAGAGACAGAAACAGGGCGAAGGCGGACATCCTCTGCGCTCCCACCGCCTTCAAAGAAACTCTCACCGCCGCTGAAGCCGCCTCGATCATGGCCCGCGCCGCGGGCGGCGTCCCGCTTCCCGTCGCCGACGGCGGAGACGGAACCCTCGACGCGCTCGAGGCCGCGCTCGGCGGACGGCGCGTCCGGCGCCGCGTCACCGGCCCGCTGGGCGATCCCGTCGACGCCGAAATGCTCCTCGCCCCGGGCGTCGCGGTCATCGAGATGGCTTCCGCGAGCGGGCTCAAGCTCGTGCCCGTCCATCGACGCAACCCCTTGATCACGCGCACGTGGGGCGTCGGTGAATTGATGCGCGCCGCCTGGCCGCGCCGCGTCTTGCTCGGCGTCGGCGGAAGCGCGACGGTCGATGGAGGACTCGGCGCCCTGGCGACGCTCGGCGCGCTCGGACCGAAGCCCGACGCGCGCGGGCTGGCCATCCTCAAGCGGACCACGGTGTTGTGCGACGTCCGCACCCGATTCCTCGACGCGCCCCGCATCTTCGGTCCGCAGAAAGGCGCCACGCCGTCCATGGTCCGGCAGCTCGAGGAGTGGCTGGCGCGCTGGGCCGCGATGCTTCCCCGCGACATCCGCAAGCTCGAAGGCGGCGGCGCGGCGGGCGGGCTCGCCGGAGGCCTGGCCGCATTCGGCGCCCGGCTCGTCCCGGGCGCGCAGTTCATCCTTCGCGCGGCGCGATTCGACCGTCGCGCGAAAGGGGCCCGGCTCATTCTCACGGGCGAGGGCCGGTTCGACCGCACGTCGCTGGTCGGCAAGGCCCCGGGCGAGGTGATCGCCGCGGCGCGGCGGCTTGGAGTCCCCGTCGCCGTCGTGTGCGGACGATGGGCGCTGAAGCGGAGACCGCCGGGCGTCGTCGCGGTCGCAACATCGCCCGATCCGACGCGCGCCCGTGAGGGAGTGGCGGAAGCTGCCGCTAAAGCCGTCCGCCTCGCGCGTCGATAACTACCCTGCTGTGAAGATCTTCGACGCGGCCCTGCTGTCGGCGGCGATCGGGCTGACCTGCTCGTCCGTCTACCTCTTCGCGTCCGACTATCCCGCGTCGTTCGTCCCCACGACCGCCCCTCCGCCGATCGAAACGACGGTCCCCCGCTCGAAGGATTTCATCGCGGTCGTGATCCACGCGGGCTGCAAGCCCAGCGCCCCGGGATCGAGGGACTCGCAGGCCCACTTCCTCATCCCCCTGGAGGGCGAGGACGGCGTCGTGCGGATCGAGGCGACGCCGAGGTGGCGCGAGCAGCTGACGGGTGAACACACGCGCAACAAGACCGTGAACCGGAGATCGATCGCGATCTGGATGGTCGTGCCGGGCCCGGACTTCGGCCCCTCGGCGGCGCAGTCGTCCGCGCTCGCAACGCTGGTCGACCGGCTGAGGGCGGTCTACGGGATTCCGGCGGAACGGATCTTCACCCACGCCGAAGTGGACGTCGATGTGAAGTGCGGCGGGCTCGTCCGAAGCTGAGGCCGTTTACCGTTCTCCGTTCGCCGTAACGTTCACCGTTCACCGTTCACTGTTACGTTTGCCGTTGGCCATCTCCGATTCGGCAAACGGTAGACGGAGAACGTCACGGCAAACGGTGAACGGCGAACGTCCGAGTCCTAACTTCCCATCTTCTCCGGGGTCTCGGGCGTCGACGGCTTGGCCTTCTTCCGCGCCGCCTGGGCCGCCTCCTCGAACTCCTTCGCGAGCACCTCGAGCGCCGAGATTTCGCGGCGGGCGGCGAGCGTCCAGGCCTCGCGTTTCTCCTTCGGCGGAAACTTCTTTTCGTCTGCGCGCAGCTTCTCGAGCTCGGTTGCCAGGTCCTTGTGGCCTTCTTTCCCCACGGAGCGGGCGTGGAGTTCCTCCACATGCCGCAGGCGGGCGCGAAACGCCCCCTCGGTTTTCCAGAACTCCTGCATTTCCCTCAAGCCCTTGAGCTGGTCGCCGAGCAGGAACCGGGTCTCCGCGATCTGCTTGCGGAACTGGTCCATCTTCTTCTCTTTCTCGATCTTCTCCGCGTCGTCGACCGCCTTCATCCCCTCCTCGACGCTCCGGCTCGCCCACTTCAGGAAGTTGAGGTAGACGATCATGTGGCGGCGCGCTTCCTGGCCGTCGTTGCGGTCCCAGTCGCTCCGGGTGAAGAGCGCCAGCGCGAGGTAGCGGTGGAAGTGCGCGCCCTTGCAGTCGGGCCCGTGCTCCGGCTTCGTGATGTCCCCCCGCTCGTCGCCCAGCACGATCTGGTACTGCCTCACCGCCTCGTCGCGCTCCTTCCGGCGGAGCGCCCGGCCCTCCTCCGTTTCCAGGTACGGCAGGATGGAGAACGAGGTGGCGCGGCGGAAGAAAAGGGACGCGAGCCCGATGTTGGCGATCTTGTCGTCGGGGCGCATTTCGAGGCACTTGTAGAACGCCCTCGCCGCGTTGTCGTGCCACTTGTCGGCTTCCTGCCACTTCGCCTTGCCCGGGGCGAACTTCTTGTCGCGCAGGAGGTCCTCGGCGTACTGGTAGATTCTCAGCCCGTATTCGGTCGACGCGTTGGCGACGCCGAGCGTGGCCTGGTACTTCTCCCGGCTGCTCGAGGCGTGCTCGGCGGCGGCCTCGAAGCGGCCGATGGCCTCGTAGAACTTCTCGTTCATGTAGTACTGCTGGCCGAGCATCATCTGCTCGGCGTGGCGCTCATCGACGCCCGCGCATCCCGCCGCGACCGCGATCGCCAGGACCGCCGCGCCCGTTGACATCCTAGACATGAGCCAAACTCCTTCGAATTACGTCTTCGACGCGCGCGTCGCCGCCCAGGTCCTTGCGGGCCTTCCGGACCGCCTGGCCCGCCGCCGACGGATCGTATCCCAGGGCCACCAGGGCGGACATCGCGTCCCTCTCTAAGGACGCGGCCTCGGAGCCCTTTCCGGCGGCCAATTCGTCAGGAAGGCGGCCCTTGAGCTCGACGATGAGCCGGCTCGCCAGCTTGTCGCCGATCCCCTTCACCCGCTTCAGCGATCCCGCGTCCCCCTCCTCGATCGCCTTCTGGAGGTCTTGCACGCCGATATTCGAGAGGATGGCGATCGCCTTCGACGGCCCGAGGCCCGACACGACCTCGACCAGCCGGCGGAAGAGATCACGCTCCCGCTCGGTCGCGAACCCGTAGAGGCGCATCGCGTCCTCGGCGACCTTGAGGTACGTGTACACCAAGACCTCGCCCGAGGTCGGAAGGGCCTCGTACGTCGACAGGGGGATGTCCACGTGGTAGCCGACGCCGGCCACGTCGAGGACGATGTGGGTCGGTTTGCGGACCGTGATCCGGCCGCGCAGGTGGTCGTACATGGGGGACGGATTATACCGGGTTGCGAAGTTCGAATTTCGAATTTCGAATCTCGGATTCCCTCACTGAGCTGCTTTGAAGAACCCGAAATTCGAGACTCCAGATTCGGTATTCGCGGCCAAGTCTCAGAGGGACGCGGCTCTTCGAAGCGTCGCGCGGACGACGTCGAGGACGCCGCCGCGGGCGGTGCGGTAGAGCTCCTTGCCGAGGTCGCGCGCCTGCGCGGCGCGCTTCTGGCGGGCCTTCTCGTCCACGAGCATGTAGGTCAGGTTCTTGACCAGGGCCGCGACGTCCACGCCCGGGTCCCCGGTCAGCCGGCTCCCGACGCCGATGTTGTTGACCTGCGTGAAGCAAACCGCGTCGGGGTTGTCGCTGGCGACCACGACCGGACGGCCCGCGCGGAGGAAGTCGAAGATCTCCTCGACGGAAAACGACGGGAGCGAGCTGCCCACCGACTGGGTCAGGTAGAGGCCGAGATCGGACGCGATGGCGAACTTCTCGGAGTCGGACGCCGAGACGGGGCCCGTGAAGATGACCGTCGCGTCGAGCAGCCGCTTGCGGGTCTCGCTCTCGACGGCGGTCCGGCGGGGTCCGTCGCCGAGCACCACGAAATGGACCGTGGGGCAGACGTCGAGCACGAAAGGGGCGGCCGCGAGCAGCAGTTCCAGGGGCCGTTCGGCGCCGAATCCTCCGCGGCACAGCACGAGGCGTCCGTGCGCGGGCAGGCCGAGCTCCGCGCGAAGGGCGGTGACTTGAGAAACCTGGGTGTCCGAAGCCATAGAGTCTCTCCTTCCAAGGAGTTGTTTCGGCTGGAAGGAGGGGTTTTCTGAAGCTACGCCAGGATCTTCAGGAGCTCCGCGGCGTGGTCTTGGGCCGGAATGCCCTTGACGATTGATTTCAGCCGGCCCTCGGAGTCGATCAGGAGCGTCGACCGCGTCAAGCCGTCGTACTTCTGGCCCTTCCACTCCTGGGGGCCGTAAAGGCCGAGCCGCGTCGTGACCTGGGTGTCGACATCGCACAGGAGGTCGTAGGGCAACGAGTACTTCTTCTTGAAGGCGGCGTTTTTCCCGGGCTCGTCGTTCGAGAGGCCCAGCACCTTCACGCCGGCTTTCGCGAAACTCGCGATCGCGTCGCGGTACCCGCACGCCTGCTTCGTTCAGCCCGGGGTGTCGGCCTCCGGATAGGTGAAGAGCGCGACGGGCGAGCCCTTGAAGCTCGAGAGCTTCACCAGGGCGCCGTCCTGGTTGGGAAGCTCGAAGTCGGGGACGGCGTCGCCGATCTTGATTTTCAGTTCAGCCATGGTTGTCGCTCCGTGTCAGAATCTCGAATATCGAATCTCGAATTTCGGTTCCTCTAACAAGCTTGTTTGAGGATCCCGAGATTCTAGATTCGAGATTCTAGATTCTAGATTCTTCCCTACAGGATGTACTTCTTGAGGTTCTCGTTCTCGAGGATGTTCTTGAGCCGCTCGCGCACGTACTGGGCGTTGATCGGGATCTTCGCCGGCGCGAGGTCGGGCGCCTGGAACGAGATGTCCTCGAGCACTTTCTCGACGATCGTGTGAAGCCGGCGCGCGCCAATGTCCTGCATTGCCTCGTTCGCGGTCGCCGCGAGCCGGGCCATCTCCTCGATCGCGTCCTTGGAGAATTCGACCTGGACTCCCTCCGTCTCCAAGAGGAGGGTCGCCTGCTTGAGCATCGCGTTCTTGGGCTCGGTGAGAATCCGCGCGAAATCTTCCCGGCCGAGCGGCGTCAGCTCCGCCCGGAGCGGGAACCGGCCCTGCAGCTCGGGAATCAGGTCGCTCGGCTTCGACAGGCTGAAGGCGCCCGCGGCGACGAAGAGGATGTGGTCGGTCCGCACGGGGCCGTAGCGCGTGGAGCACGTCGCGCCCTCGACGATGGGCAGGAGGTCGCGCTGGACGCCGCCCCGCGAGACGTCGGGCCCGCCCCCGCCGCCCGCCGCGACGATCTTGTCGATCTCGTCGATGAAGACGATGCCGTTTTCCTGGGCGCGGCGGAGCCCCTCGCGCGTGACGCGGTCGCGGTCGATCAGCTTCTCCGCCTCCTGCTGGGAGAGCACGCGGCGCGCGTCCTCGACGCTCGCCTTGCGGCGGACGCGCTTGGGCGGAAACATGTTGCCGAGCGCGCCCGGGAGATCCAGCCCCATTTCTTCGGTGCCCTGCGGCGAGAAGACCTGCATGAACGGAGTGGTCTTTTCCTCGACGTCGATCTCGACCTCTTTGCCGTCCAGCTGACCCCCGCGCAGCTTGTCGCGCATTTTGTCGCGTGCCTCGGGAGTCGACTCTTCTTTCGGCCCGAGGATATCGAGGAGACGGTCCTCGGTGTTCTCGGCGGCGCGCTTCTGGACGCGCGCCATCTCCTCCGCCTTGACGAGGCCGATCGACGTCTCTACTAGCTCGCGGATCATCGACTCGACGTCGCGTCCGACGTAGCCGACTTCGGTGTAGCGCGTCGCCTCGACTTTCACGAAGGGCGCGGAGACCAGCGACGCGAGCCGGCGCGCGATCTCCGTCTTGCCCACGCCCGTGGGGCCGATGAGCATGATGTTCTTGGGGGAGACGTCCTCGCGGACGCCGTCGGGCAGCTGCTGGCGGCGCCACCGGTTGCGGATGGCGACGGCGATCATCCGCTTCGCGGCCGCCTGGCCGACGATGTAGCGGTCGAGCTCCGCGACGATTTTCTTGGGGGTGAGGCCGCGCGCGTCCTTCACGACAGCTCCTCGACGCGGATCTTCGAGTTCGTGTAGACGCAGATTTCCGCCGCGATCTTGAGGCTCTCCTCGGCGATCGTCTTCGCGTCGAGCTTCGCGTGGCGCAGCAGCGCGCGCGCCGCGGCGACCGCGAAGGGACCGCCCGATCCGATCCCCGCGACGCCGTCGTCGGGTTCGAAGAGATCGCCGTTTCCGGAAATGACGAGCGTGTGGTCCTTGTCCGCGACGAGGAGGAGCGAGTCGAGCCGCCGCAGCATCCGGTCGGTCCGCCACTCCTTGGCCAGATCAACCGCCGCGCGCGGGACGTTGCCGCCCACTTTCTTGAGGAAGCCCTCGAACCGGTCGAGCAGCGCAATGGCGTCTGCGGCGCCTCCCGCGAAGCCCGCGAGGACCTTGTCGTCGTGGAGGCGACGGATCTTCACGGCTTCGTGCTTGAGGACCGTAGCGCCGTGCGTGACCTGGCCGTCGCCGCCGATCGCGACGCGGCCTTTGTGTCTGACGGCGAGTATGGTCGTCATGAGTTAGATGACAGATGACTGATTACGGATGACGATTGTCGAACCTCCGGCGCGCATCATAGAGACCTAATAGCTGCGACTCAACTTGTCGCCGGGTATTACCCGGATTCGACTGATCGACGATTCAATTTCGCTATCATCGCCGCATGCAAGGCAGCTTGATTGTGCTCGAAGGCATCGACGGCTGCGGGAAAACGACGCAGGCCGGGCGGCTCGAGGCCGCGCTCTCCAAGTTCCGCAAGGTCGAGCGCCTGCGCGAGCCGGGGGGAACGGTCGTCGGGGAGAAGATCCGCGAACTCCTCGCGGATCCTGCTCATTCGGAGATGACGCCGCGAGCGGAACTGCTGCTCTTCATGGCGGCGCGCGCGCAACTGGCCGTCGAGAAGATCGGACCGGCGCTGCGCGGCGGCCTGGTCGTGCTCCTCGACCGATACTACCACTCGACCGCGGCCTACCAGGGCGGCGCGAGCGGTCTCGGGGTGGGCAAGGTGCTCGACCTCGTCGAGACGCTGCGATTTCCGAAACCGGACCTCGTGGTGCTGCTCGATCTCGATCCCGCGGAAGCGGCAAAGCGGATGGACCGGACGAAGGACCGGATCGAGTCCAAGGGCGGCGACTTCCAATGGAAGGTGCGGTCGACATTCCTCAAGATGGCGCGCGACGACCGGAAGCGGTTCCGGATCATCGACGCGTCGAAAACTCCGGATGAAGTGCACGAGGCCATCATCAAGGTCGTGAAACGTGTCCTGTGACAGACATCAGACTGCAGACTACAGACTTCAGAAAGAAGTTCTCAGTCATCAGGTAGAGGCGGTCGATGGCAGCTTATGACGGAATCTCCGGCCACGCGGGGCCGATCGAGCGGCTCAAGGCGATCGTCGCGTCGAACCGCGTCGCCGGCGGGTACCTGTTCACGGGGCCCGAGGGCGTCGGCAAGCGCCTCGTTGCGGAGGCCTTCGCGCGGGCGCTGGACGCCGAGGTCTTCTCCGTCACCATTCCGGAAA
>DASTON010000251.1:0-3809 GCA_035762525.1 Planctomycetota bacterium
GCTCTGCTGGGCGTCGGCGGGGACGATCGGGTACAAGGGCTCGCGGAAGTCGACGCCGTTCGCCGCCCAGAAGGCGGCCGAGAGCGCGGCGGAGAAGGCCCAGAAGTTCGGGGTCCGCGAGGTTGAAGTGAAGGTCAAGGGTCCCGGCGCGGGCCGGGAAAGCGCGATCCGGGCGTTGCAGGCGTCGGGCCTCGACGTGCGCGTGATCGAGGACGTGACGCCGCTGCCGCACAACGGCTGCCGGCCCCGGAAGAAGAGGAGAGTCTAGCGTGGCCAGAACGCTCGGGCCGAAGTGCCGCATCTGCCGGCGCGTCGGGGTGAAGCTCTTCCTGAAGGGCACCCGCTGCGACACGGCGAAGTGCCCCATCGAGCGGGAAGCGCGGCCGCCCGGCCAGCACGGCGCCAAGCGCGTGCGCATGACCGACTTCGGCATCCACTTCCGCGAAGTCCAGCGCGCGAAGAAGATGTACGGCGTCCTGCAGCGCCAGTTCGCCCGCTACTACAAGGAAGCCGAGCGGCAGCCCGGCAACACGGGCGACCACCTGGTCCAGGGCCTCGAGCGGCGCCTCGACAACGTCGTCTACCGCCTGCGGTTCGGCCTGTCGCGCGACCACTCGCGCCAGCTGATCCTGCACGGCCATTTCCGCGTCAACGGCAAGAAGGTCACGATCCCGTCCGCCCTCGTCGAGGCGGGCGACATCATCGAGGCCGCCAAGAAAGAGAAGAGCAAGAAGCTCGTCGCCGACGCGTTCGCCATCCGCCGGGTCATCGAGTGCCCGTCGTGGCTGAAGGTGACCGAGGAGCCCGTCCTGTCGGGCCTCGTCGTCCAGCTCCCGACGGTGAAGGAGCTCCAGGTCCCGCTCGAATCGCAGCTGATCGTCGAGTACATGAGCCGATAGTCGCGCCCGTCCGCGCCGAGCGCCCGCCACCTCCGGCGGACCGCTGATAGCGAACGGACGTCAGGGAGGAATTGAATGCGCATTCGCTGGAAAGAGTTCGAGCTTCCGACCCGCGTCGCCCTGGACGAGAAGACGGCGACGCCCACCTACGGCACGTTCACGGCCGAGCCGTTCGAGCGCGGCTTCGGGACGACCGTCGGGAACGCCATCCGCCGCGTCCTGTACTCCTCGATCGAGGGCGCGGCCGTCACCGCGGCCCGCATCAAGGGCGTGTCGCACGAATTCACGACGATCGAAGGCGTCGTCGAGGACGTGACGGACATCATCCTGAACCTGAAGACGCTCGTCGTGAAGATGACCGGCGACGTGCCCGCCAAGACGCTCCACCTGGAAGCGAAGAAGAAGGGCATCGTGCGCGCGTCGCAGATCCAGCCCGAGGCGGGCGTCGAGATCGTCAACCCCGACCTGCACCTGTTCACGCTGGCGGACGACTCCGAGGTGACGATGGAGATCGACGTCCGGCGCGGCCGGCGCTACGTCACCGCCGAGGAGCACGCGCGCGACCACGGCGACATCGGCACGATCCACGTCGACTCGAGCTTCTCGCCCGTCCGCCGCGTGCGGTACCGCGTCGAGAACACCCGCGTCGGCAAGCTGACGAACTACGACCGCCTCGTCCTCGAGATCTGGACGAACGGCACGGTGACGCCCGAGGAGTCGCTCGTCGAGGCGTCGAAGATCCTCCGCAAGCACCTCAACCCGTACGTCCAGTACTTCGAGCTCGGCCGCGAGCTTCAGATCAACGAGAAGAAGGAAGAGGACCTGCGGCGGAAGGAGAAGGAGCGCGACGAGCTCCGCCTGAAGCTGTCGATGTCCATCTCCGAGCTCGACCTCTCCGTGCGGTCCGCGAACTGCCTGGCGAGCGAGCACATCGAGACGCTCGGCGAGCTCGTGTCGCGGAGCGAGGCGGACCTCCTCAAGGTGCGCAACTTCGGCAAGACGTCGCTGCGCGAGGTGAAGAAGAAGCTCTCGGAGCTCGGGCTCATCCTGGGCACCGACGTCGAGGGCATCACGGGCAAGAAACCGGGAGCGCCGCCGGCCCCGACGGCTTAGCCATGAGACATCGACTCAAGGGACGGAAGCTCGGGAAGACGACCGCCCATCGCCAGGCGATGGAGCGGAACATGGTCACGAGCCTCTTCGTCCACGGCCGGATCATGACGACGGTCGACCGCGCCAAGGAGTTCCGCGCCATGGCGGAGCACCTCATCACGCTGGGGAAGAAGGGCGGCCTCGCCGCCTTCCGCGCGATCCTCGACGTGGTGCGCGACCCCAAGATTGCGAAGAAAATCGTGAACGACGTCGCGAAGCGCTTCGAGGGAAGGCCCGGCGGCTACACGCGCGTCGTCAAGCTGGGAGGCTGCCGGTGGGACGGCCAGAACAAGGGCTGGTACGCCTGGAACCGCCTCGGCGACAACGGGAGCCGGGCGATCTGGGAGCTGGTCGAGCGCAAGGAGCCCGACGAGGAGATCCGGCTTGCGGGTAGGGGCAAGCTGGCGATCGACGCGGGGGCCAAGCGCAAGGCCGAGAAGAAGAAGGCCCAGGCGGCGGCGGCGACCGCGAAGAAATAGCTCCCAGCTCCAAGCTTCGAAGCTCCCCGCTGGGCTCCGAGCTTCGAGCCTCAAGCCCACAGCTGCGAGCTACAAGCTTCCTCCGTCATCCGTAATCGGTCATCCGTCATCGTTCGCTTTATTTCTCAGAATTCACGTTGAGCTCAATCCTCCGCAGGCATTAGTAGGGTGATGTTCGACGCCTACAAGCGCGATCCCACGACCGACAATCTCATCGCCCTGTTGCGCGCCACGCAGGATCGCGTCTACCGCCTCTGCTTCCACGTTCTGCGGCGCCCGCACGACGCGGAGGACGCCGCGCAGGAAGTCCTGATCCGCATCGTCGAGGGCGTCCGCGGGATCGACGACGCCGGACAATTCCACCGCTGGGTTTATCGCGTCAGCCTCAACGCTGCGCTGGAGTCCATCCGCAAGTCCGCGCGGCGCCAGGCTCACGAATCGAGGGCCGCCATGACTGTTCCACCGGAGCCGCTGGACGAGGAGTCGCGCCTGGCGCTCTTCGAGGGGATCGCCGGGCTCGACGACGCGTCGCGTACGTTGATCCTCGATCACTACTTCGAGGGCCGGACCCTCGAGTCGATCGCGTCGCGCGACGGGGTGTCGCCGCAGGCGGCGTCGAAGCGGCTCGAGAAGGCGCGCGAGCACCTGAAGCGCGCGCTTCCAGTGGGTCTCCTCGCGCTGCCGGATCTCGGCGGTCTCTTCCCGCGGGGCGGCCCCCCGTCCGCCGCGCCCGATCTCGTGTCGGGAGCGGTGCTGGCCAAAGTCCATTCAATCGCGGCCCTGGCCGCGGGAGGAACGGTCATGGCATCCAAATCGTCGATCGCCGCGGTCGTCGCGTTTTCGCTGATCGCCTGCCTCGGAGCGGGCACCGGCGCCGTGCTCCTGCTGCGGTCAACGCCCGGCCCGAAGCCGGAGATCCCCGTCCCGGCGAAGGTCGAGCAGAAGACGCCAGGGACATTTTCCATTCAGACCGGGTCCCCGAATGTCGCGAACGACGACGCCGATCGGCGCGCGGTGGCGGCGGCCAAGCGGCGCATCATGGAGGCCTTCGCGAAGCACTACTCGAAGTTGAACTCATTCGCTGCAGTCAAGAAGGACAAGTTTGCGGGCATGTACTTGAGGACGCTCGTCGAGAACAAGGATCTGAAGGCGCTTGCCGCTTCGTTGGCGGAAGACGAGTCCGGGCACTCCCTCACCGCGCTCCGGGAACTGTACGAGTCTTCAAAGACCGAGCTGCGCCATTTCAGCCTTCTTCTACTCGCCCAGGGAGGCCGTTCGG